>DASPUE010000397.1:0-3220 GCA_035623055.1 Gemmatimonadales bacterium | reverse complement strand
CATCCCGAATACCCCTCACACGCTCTCGCTACACGCGACCAACGCCAACACGGCCTCGCTGCAAGGGGCTTCCCGAGGCGGGCAGCAGGTTCGTTACGGATTCGAGTTCACGATTCCGATCACCCTGGCGCGCTATTTCGGGCATCCGCCCGCACCATTGCCGCCGGCACCGGCCGCAGGCGCGCCGGGGGTCGAACCGGCGGGCATGGTCCCGACCGAACCGGTGAGTGGCACGGTATTCCGAACCGGAATGACCGGCCTCCAGTTCGTACACGGTACGATCGAAATCGCCGTGGGAACGACGATCGAATGGAAAAACGAAGACCCGCTAGCCCACAGCGTGACGGCGGATGATGGCGCCTTCGATTCCGGAAACGTGGAGAGTGGCCAGGTCTGGCAGTACACCTTTACCCGGCCCGGCACCTATTCCTTCCACTGCACGCCGCACCCGTTCATGCGCGGCACGATCGTGGTGAGAGGAGACTGAGATGAAAGGGACGCTTCTCACCGGCGCGGCCGGGCTCGTGATGCTGGCCGCCGCCTGTTTCAGCGCTCACAGCGCGACCGGTCCGGCGATGGGGTCCTGCTCGATCGTGCTCGACCCCCCACAGTACGGCGCGACCATCGTCGCGATACAGAACTTCGCCTTCGACCCAACCCCGGTGCATATCAAGGCTGGCGCCAAGGTTTCCTGGCTCAACTGCGAGCCCGCCGGGACGCCATCTCATACAACGACCGCCGATGGCGGTGCCTGGGACTCGGGACTGCTGGCCCCCGGAAAGACCTTCACCGTCACCTTGGCGACCGTGGGGACCTACGCCTACCACTGCAGCACCCATCCGTTCATGACCGCCCAGGTCGTAGTCGACCCCTGAGGCGCCGCCCCGATGACGAGCCGCTAGCCGCCCCAACCGCCCTTCTTCCGGAAGTCCTCGAGGCGCCGCCGATCGCGCTTGGTGGGGCGGGTGTTCGTCTCCGGCACAAAGAGCACGTGTGCCGCCTTGAGTTGGAAGGCAACCCGCTCCCGCTCGGCGATACTCGCCGGCGTTTCCTCGTAGAGCCGCGCCGCTTCCTTGGACGGGCCGCGGCGCTCCGAGGTCGCCCTCACCAGCACCACATGCTCATAGGGACCGAGCCGGATCTGCACCGTCTCGCCCGGCGCCACCAGTCGGGCGCGTTTCACCCGCTCGCCATTGATCCTCACCTTGGCGCCGTCGATGGCCTCCGCGGCGAGCGCCCGGGTCTTGAAGAACCGGGCCGCCCACAGCCATCGGTCCAGCCGAACCCGATCGTGGCTCTGGACGTCGTTCACGAACCGTCCTCGGTGTCTTCCGGTGGGCGGAACAACAGGTCGAACGCCAGAAAGACCGTCTTGGAAACGGGGTAGCAGAGAAACGGCATGACGATCATCGTCGCCCCGCCGGCATAGAGGACCACATTCCAGGGCGGCTGGGGCCAGGTGATGTAGATCAGGGTGACGAAGATGGCCGCCCAGATCAGCTCTGCCATGATGATGTTGAACATGTAGGCGCCGACTTGGTAGCCCTCTTCCCCTCGCTCGGTCCTCAGTCCGCAGCGGGGGCAGCGGTCCTTGATCCTGAGCCACGAGTCGAACAGCGGACGCCCGCCGCAGTTGGGACAGCGGAGAAAGAGCGCCCATAGGAAGCGGGCGAAAGGATTCGGGGAACGCACCGGGTCCGGCATGGCGCCAATCTAAACGACTGCACCCGGAAGGCCGGCGCTCGGAGTGGCTCAGGCCGCTCGGCCGGTCTACATCCGGCGCTCGCGGGCGCGCAGGCCGAGAGCCCGGTTAAGCCAGCGGACGAAGGGAGTGAGCGCGGAGAAGTCGCGGGTCAGGGTGCCGGCCAGGCGGGGCGAGAGGACCTCCCGCTCGGTCAGCGTCCGGGCCACGGTGAACGACTGGTATCGGAGCCAACGGGCGGAGGGATGGGTCTCGGTGAAGCCGCGAGGTAGCCGCTTGAGCATGGCTTCCTCGTCGAGTCTGCCGAAGCGGCGCCGGAACGCCGGCGCGAGCACAATCCCTTCGAATCCGGTCAGGTCCTCGGTCAACCCCTCGCGGATCCGGTCGAGCGAGGTGCGTGGCGGCATCCAGATCCCGGCCGCCACCAGGCACTCATTGGGCGCGAGATGGAAATAAAAACCGGCACCGCCCTCGACCTCTCCTCCCACGCCCCGTCCGGCGTCGAGGTGATAGAACCAGCAGGCGGCGTGGGTCTTGTAGGGGGACTTGTCCTTCGAGAATCGGATGTCCCGGTGAATCCGGAACAGGGAGCGCCGGGGATCCCCGGTGATCTCCGGTACGACCCGGGCGAGCGCGACGTCCACCTCCTCGACCAGCAGCTGGAGCGGGCGCTTCACCTCCTGCTCATAGACCGCTCGATGGGCCTCGAACCATGGGCGGGTGTTGCGGCGCTTCAGCTGGCGGAAGAACGCCAGCGCTGCGGGCCTGAACCCGCGGAATCGTTCAGCGGAAGATTCCCGCATGATCAGGGCTTCCTTCTCCCTTCGGGTCAGCTGCTTGATGGCCCACTCCCGGCGCAGTGCCGCCGGTCGATCCGGCGCCGGCTCGGTATAGGCCAGCGCGATCGGTCGCCGGGAGCGCGTATAGGCGGCTCCGCGTCCGGCGTTGTGGGAGGCGATGCGCCGAAGCGCGTCGCGGGCGATGCCGGTATACAACGAGCCGTCCGCGCAGCGCGCCAGGTATACCGTCCAACTCATGCGGCAAAGTAGCAGGTCCCGCCATGCACCTGCTACTTTCCGGTCACGCCAGATGACCTCTCCCGCACCCCGGACGACTCCCGGTCGCGCCCTGCCGGACCAGAAGACCCTGCTCGCCTGGGTGTTCGCGGCGCGGCTCGGGCTCACCTTCGCGATTCTGCTGCTCTCGGGCCTCAGCTGGACGGGGCAGGCGGGGCGCTGGCCGCTGGTCGGCGCGGGTGTCGCCTTGGCGCTGGCACTCACGCTCTACGGATACTGGGCGATCTGGCGGAAGGGACTTCCCCCGGGAGATCCCTTCCTCTTTAGTCAGGCGGTCGGCGACGTCGTCCTGATCACCCTGCTGGTCCATTTCGCCCGCGGCTCCGACAGCGCCTTCCCTTCGCTGTACATCCTGGTCATCGCCGCCTACGCCCTGCTCATGTCCTTCGGCGGTGGGCTGCTGGTGGCCTTGCTCATCTCAGCAGCCTACTTCACCGACAGC
>DASPUE010000396.1:0-2241 GCA_035623055.1 Gemmatimonadales bacterium | reverse complement strand
GCCGGAATCGAAGTTGGCCAAACCACGATCATCCGGGGTGAAGGGCGCATCGTACCCGGCAAGGGTCCGGTGCGGACTGGAGTGACCGTGGTATTCCCGCGCGGCAAGCACTCCTCGGATCCGGTGATGGGCGCCTGGTGGACGTTCAACGGCAACGGAGAGATGACGGGGACGACCTGGCTCGAGGAGTCGGGCTTCCTTTGGGGTCCGGTCGCCATCACCAACACCCTGTCCGTCGGCGTGGTCCGCGACGCGGTGATTGCCTGGGCGCTGGAACGAAAGTTCGACGATTTCCTGTGGGCCCTCCCTGTCGTGGCAGAGACCTGGGATGGCGGTCTCAACGACATCGACGGCATGCACGTGACCCGCGCGGACGCGTTTCAGGCGCTGGACAGCGCGCGGGGCGGCCCTGTGGCCGAAGGCAACGTGGGGGGCGGCACCGGCATGATCTGCCACGAATTCAAGGGCGGGATCGGCACGGCCTCCCGGGTGCTCCCCCCGGCGGCAGGGGGATTCACGGTCGGGGTCCTGGTCCAGTGCAACTACGGTGTGCGAGGCCGCCTGAGCATCGCCGGGGTACCGGTGGGTCGGGAGATTCCTGATCTTCGACCGTGTTACGCGGGCGCGTCTCCATCAGTCCCCGCTCGTCGGGCACCCACCTGCGGTGGCGCCGCCCGCGATGGTGGGGAATCGGGGACTGACGAGGTGGGGTCGATCATCATCGTCGTGGCCACCGATGCCCCGCTCCTTCCCCATCAGCTCAAGCGTCTCGCCAAGCGGGCCGCACTCGGGGTGGGGCGCATGGGCGGCGTGGGGGGAGACTCCTCCGGCGACATCTTCATCGCCTTTTCGACCGCGAATCGGGGGGCCGCCGAGGCCGACAGCGGCGCCCGCACGATCACCATGTGGCCGAACGATCGCATCAATCCGCTCTTCGAAGCCGTGGTCGGAGCCACGGAGGAAGCCATCACCAACGCGCTGGTCGCGGCCCGGACGATGACCGGCGCCGATTCGTTCCGGGTGTTCGCCATGCCCCACGACCGGGTCGTCGCGGCGCTCCGCAAATACGGACGGATCAAGTGAACGAGCCCGGGCGACCGGTCGCGCTGGTCACCGGCGCCTCCGGCGGCATCGGCCTCGAGCTCGCCAGGCTCTGCGCCAAAGGCGGAAACGACCTGGTCCTCGTGGCCCGCAACCAGGCCAAGCTGGAGGAGATCGCCAAGTACCTGTCCGGGATGTACCAGATCCGCGTCGAGGTGATTCCGGCCGATCTCGCCGACGCCGAGGCGCCCGCGGCGATCGTGGAGGAAACCAGCCGCCGCGGTCTCACCATCGACGTGCTGGTGAACAACGCCGGCTTCGGGGATTGGGGGCTGTTCGGGCGCGCCGATCTCGATCGCCAGCTGGCCATGATCCAGGTGAACGTCACCTCGCTCACCCATCTCACGCGCCTGCTGCTGCCCGGGATGGTCCACCGGCGACGGGGCAGAATCCTGAATGTCGCCTCGACGGCGGCCTTCGCGCCGGGGCCGCTGATGGCGGTCTACTACGCCACCAAGGCCTATGTGCTCTCCTTCTCCGAAGCGATCGGCAACGAACTGGCGGGCACTGGCATCACGGTGACCGTGCTCTGTCCCGGGCCGACTCGCACCGGGTTTGCGGACCGCGCAGGGCTGCAGGACTCCAATCTCTTCGGCAGCCCGATGGTCATGGATGCGGCGGGCGTTGCGGAGGCCGGTTACCGGGGGATGCTCCACGGCAAGGCGATCGTGATTCCCGGAGTCCTCAACAAGCTGCTGATCCAATCGATCCGCATCTCCCCGCGGTGGGCGGTACGGATGGTCACGCGATGGTTCCAGGAACGGCGTCAGGAGTCGTAGCACAGCTTCGGCGCCGAGGGAGCGGATATGACTCTGGTGGGCAAGCGGGCTCTCATCTTCGCGGCCAATAACTACGAAGAACTCGAGCTCTGGTACCCGAAGATCCGGCTGGAGGAAGAAGGCGTCGTCACGGTGGTGGGTGGGGTCGGCGAGAAGGTCTACCACGGCAAGCGTGGCTCCTACCCCGTGAGTGTGGACGCCCACGTCGATGAGTTGCAGGCCGCGAGCTTCGACGGCTTGGTGATCCCAGGCGGCTACGCCCCCGATACCCTGCGGCGCTACGCCAAGGTCCTGTCACTCACCCGGGAGATCTTCGCGGCGGGGAAGCCGGTCGCGTTCATCTGCCACGCCGGCTGGGTGC
>DASPUE010000395.1:0-8194 GCA_035623055.1 Gemmatimonadales bacterium | reverse complement strand
ACCCTGTTGGTCGACGCTTATCGGGAGGAAGAGGTCGAAGGAGAGACCCGGGTCATCCTGGGATTTCATCCTTCGGTGGCGCCGATCAAGGCCGCGGTGCTGCCGCTGGTCAAGAAGGACGGCATGCCCGAGCTGGCCGAGCGGCTGTACCACGATCTCAAGAAGCGATTCCCCTGCTTCTACGATGACAGTGGGGCCATCGGGCGCCGCTACCGGCGCATGGACGAGGCGGGGACTCCCTATTGCTGCACCATCGATGGCGAGACCGGGAAGGACGGCACCGTTACCGTGCGGGACCGCGATGCGATGACCCAGGTGCGAGTGCATCAGGATCAGCTGGGCGCATGGATAGCGGAGCGGTTGGCCTAGCCGAGCTCCGCCAGCCGGGGGCCTGAGGGACGACCCGTGCGGTACGAGGACTTCGAGGGGCTGGTCCGCCGGCTGGAGCGCGAGGTGCCGGCGGAGTTTTTCGCCGGGGTCGCCGGAGTCGAGGTGTCGAGGAAGACGATCCCCCACCCGAGTCGGGCAGACGTCTATACCCTGGGCGAGTGCATCCCATTGCCGTCTGAGGGCGCTCCAGAGAGCTCAGGGGTCCAGAGCCGGGTGGTGCTCTATCACGGCTCCTTCCAGGCGCTATCGGCGCTCGACGAGGCGTTCGACTGGCGGGCCGAAGCCTGGGAGACCCTCACGCACGAATTGCGGCATCATCTGGAGTGGCGCGCGCGGGCCGCGGATCTGGAGGCGTTCGACTGGGCCGCGGAGCAGAACTTCGCCCGAGCGGAGGGTGAGCCGTTCGATCCGGATTTTCATCGTGCGGCCGATCTGGTAGCCGAGGGCGTCTATCGGCTCGACGATGATTTCTTCGTTGAGCAGGAAGTGGACGAGGTCCCGGCGGACGTGGTGGTCGAGTGGCATGGAGCCCGGTATGCCGTCACGCCGCCGCCAGACACCTGGCTCCCCGCGTTTCTGACACTCACGGGGATCGCTTCGCCGCCGCCCGGTGCGCTGGTGCTCGTTCTGCGGAAGCCGAGCCGATGGTGGCGGCTTTGGAGGCAGCCTCCAGCGTTTCAGGGGGAGGTCGTGGCCCGTGCCGTCCAGGTCGTGAACGGACTATCTTCCGCATCCCGGGAGTTTCCCAAGCCGCCGCGAGGAACCCGATGATCAAGCGCATGGTGCTGGCGACCAGCCTTCTGCTTCCGAGCGCCCTGCTCGCCCAGGGCGCCGATCCGGGCTACCGGGTCGGGATCGTGAGCGAGTCAGGCGACATCGTAACCTGGATGCGCCCTGGGGATGGGACGCTGGTACGGGAGAAGGTCATCCCGGTCGGCATCATGCCCGCCGACATCGATGGCCCCCACAACCTGGCTGTCTCTCCGGACAACCGCTTCTACTACATCTCGATCGCGCACGGGACGCCGTTCGGCACCCTATGGAAGATGGACGCGGCGAGCGACACCCTGGTGGGCCGCGCGCCATTGGAAATGTTTCCGACCACAATCAGCGTCACGCCGGACGGCGAACTGGCATTCGTCGCCAACAGCGATTTCCACGGCGATCACCCCCGAATGAACCTGGTATCGGTGGTGCACACGCCGACCATGTCGACGATCACTCACCTGCCCGCGTGCGACATGCCGCACGGGGTCAAGGTGAATCACTCGGGGACCAAGGTCTACATCACATGCATGGATAGCGACGAGCTGCTGGAGATCGAGGTCGCTACCCTGCGCATCACGCGCCGGGCTCCGGCTGGCGCTGGCCACGATATGGCGGGGATGGCCGGAATGGACCACGGGGCCGTGAATCACGCCGGCACCCCGCCGGCCTCCGCCCCCGCCGCGGCCCAGCCCGATAACAGCTGCGCGCCGACCTTCGTGTCCGTTTCCGCCAACGACCAGACCCTGTACGTCGCCTGCAACCACGGCAATACCCTGCAGGTCTGGGACGCGGCGACCTTCCAGAAGACCAAGGAGATTCCCCTTGGGGCCGGGGCCTACAACGTCGAACCCTCGCCAGACGGGCGGTGGATCATCGTCACCAACAAGAAGGCGCAGAGCTTCAGCCTGGTCGATGCCCAATCCCTGACGGAAGTGGTTCGGGTGGCCACGACCAAGAAGATCGTCCACGGGGTGGCCTATTCGCCGGACGGGCGCTACGCCTTCGTGAGCCAGGAGTCGATCGGAGCCGACTCCGGCGCGGTCGACATGTTCGATCTGACAAGCCGCAAGGTGGTCGCCACCCTCCCGGTGCCGGCGCAGCCGACCGGGATCGCGATTCTCAGGAAGTAGCGACCCGCAGCCATTTCGGACCACGCGAGATGATTAGGACGGTATGACCCACGAGACGATGACTTCCCTGCCTGGCGCCGAGGTTCTGCAGCGCGCCAAGAATTTCTTCCAGGAACGGGTGCCGAACAACGCTGCCTTTCCGGAGAAAGAGGGCCCCGCCTGGCTGACGCTCCGCGGTCAGGGCGGCGAGGAGATCGCGCTGGCTGTGGCGGCGGTTCCGGAGGGTACCCGGGTACGGGCCTCGACCCTGTTCTTCGATCAGGCCGTCGGACGCTTCCTCTCGACGTTACCCGCGGCGCAGGGGAGCGCTGCATGACGGCCATTCCGGTGCGCGTCATGGTGCAGGATTCGTGGGACCAGGTCACCATCGATCTCCCCCCGACGACCCCACTCCGGGAGGCCAAGAAGCAGGCGCTGGCGCTGACCCACTCGAACGGAGCCCCGGACGAGTATCTGCTCAAGTTCCGCGGGGCGGAGCTGCTGGACGAGGGCCGGAGTCTCTCCGACGCGGGTGTGGTGCCCAACGCCGCCCTGATCGTGTTGCCTCGGCGACGCCGCCCGGTGCGCTGAGGCGCTCGGCCATGGCATCGGCCCCGGTTCGGGGCAGAATCGCGACTCAGTTCGCCGTCGGGCTGCTCACGCTCGACGGCGTTCTGCTGCTCGCCGCGGGGCTCTGGGGCCACAGCCGCGGCCCGGTGATCGGTGGTGCGGTCTGCCTTGTCGGGGCGCTTCTGGTCCTGCTCTGGTGGCGGCGCCACCGGCGTTCCCTTGCCGAGCTCGCGCAGGCGCGTCGAGAGGTCCGGGACGAGCTGCAGGCCCTTCGTGACCTGCTGCGACGGTGAGGGTCATGCCGGTCCCGGTCTACTATCACCCCGACTGCGTCAGGCACGATCCCGGCCCGGGTCACCCGGAGACCCCCGAGCGGCTTCGGGTCATCCTCGCGCGGCTGGCCGAAACGCCGGCCGCGGACCTTCGAGAGGCGGCTGCTGGAGATCCTGACGACTTGCTCCTGGTGCATCCCGCCGAGCATCTGGAGCAGCTGGAGGCGATCAGCAGGATTGGGGGCGGCGCCCTCTCGCTCGACACCGTCGCCTCTCAGGCGAGCTGGGCGGCGGTTCTGGGGGCTACTGGGGCCATCCACCAGGCGATCGGTGAGACACACAGCACCGGCCACCATACCTTCGCGGCGGTACGGCCTCCCGGGCATCACGCGCTGGCGGGTCACGCGATGGGCTTCTGCCTGGTCAACAATGCGGTGGTGGGGGCCAGACGGGCGCAGCAGCTGGGACGAGACCGGGTGCTCATCATCGACTGGGATGTGCATCACGGCAACGGCACCCAGGCGCTGATCGAGCACGACTCGACGATTCGCTACGTCTCGCTCCACCAGCATCCCTGGTATCCGGGAACCGGGATGGCGGAGGAGCGCGGGGTCGGCAATGTGTTCAACGTGCCGCGCGGTCCCGGGGCTCCCGCCTCGCTGTATGTCGACGATCTCTGGGCGGCGATTGTCGCGGCCACGGAGGGATGGCCGCCGGCGATGGTGCTGCTTTCCGCCGGCTATGACGCGCTGTACGGCGATCCTCTGGGCGGATTCACCCTGGAGCCGTCAGACTTCGCGCGCCTGACGACGCGACTCCGGGAGCGGCTCCCGGCGGTCCCGATCGTCGGCCTGCTGGAGGGCGGCTACGTCCCGGCGCGCATCGCGGAAGGTGTGGTGGCCACGATCGGCGCGCTCGCGTGACTCTCCCGACCGAGTTCGATATACTCTCACCCTCCACCGAGTCCTCCGGAGCCCACGCGATGGCGCAACCGATCCGCCTGGAAACCGAGATTCTCCATCTCCGCACGCGCCACCCCTTCATCATCGCCCGAGGCGGGCAGAGTGACTACCGAACCATCTGGGTGCGGCTGGTGGACCAGGATGGCATGGAAGGCTGGGGCGAGGCGGCACCGGCGCGGATATACGGCGAGAGCACCGAGACGGTCCTGGCAGCGCTCCAGGTCTACGCCGAACATCTGCCGGCGGACCCGTTCCAGCTCGAGCACGCCGAGCGCGAATGGGAGAAGCTGCTGCGCCTCAATCCCGCCGCGCGGTGCGCTCTGTCGTCGGCCCTGCACGACCTCGCGGGCAAGCGACTCGGTGTGCCGGTATATCGGTTGTGGGGGCTGGATCCGGAGCGCGCCCCGCGCTCCACGTTCACTATCGGCATCGATTCGGCGGAGAAGATTCGCCAGAAGGTGGGGGAGGCGGCGCAGTACCCGATTCTCAAGGTGAAGCTGGGGAGTGACCGCGACCTCGAGATTCTCAAGACCATCCGCGACGCCACCGACAAGGAGATCCGGGTGGACGCCAACACCGGCTGGACGGTCAAGCAGACCATCCGCATGCTGCCGGTGCTGGAGGAATTTGGTGTGACGGTGCTGGAGCAGCCTCTGGGGGCGGAGGACCTGGATGGTCTCGCGGAGGTAAAGCGGGCCTCGCGGATCCCGGTCATCGCCGACGAGAGCTGCCTCACCACCGCGGACATCCCGCGCCTGGTGGGGCGGGTCGACGGGATCAACATCAAGCTTGCCAAGTGCGGGAGCCTGCGCGAGGCCTTGCGGATGATCGCGATGGCGCGCGCCCACCACTTGATGGTGATGGTCGGCTGCATGATCGAAAGCTCCATCGCCATCACCGCCGCGGCTCATCTCACGCCGCTGGTGGATATCGTCGATCTCGACGGGGCGGCCCTCCTCGCCAACGACCCCTTCGCCGGCGCGACCATCGACGGCGGCCAGGTGCGTCTGCCAGCCGGTCCGGGGCTCGGTCTGAGTCGCCGATGACACCCGGCTTCGGGCTGGTGGCGCTCCCGCTGCCACTGGCCCAGCCCTACACCTACCGCATCCCCGAGAGTCTCGCTGACCGCGTGGTCCCCGGTGCACGGGTCGTCGTACCGGTGCGCCAGCGTGAGATGATCGGCATCGTGACCGGTCTGGCCGACACTCCCCCCGAGCGGGAAGCGCGGGAAATCCTTTCCGCCCCTGATGCCGAGCCCGCGCTGCCTGAACCGTTACTGGAGACGGTCGAGTGGATCGCGGGGTACTACGGGGCCCCGCCTGGTCTCGCGCTGCGGGCGGCGTTGCCTGCCGCGATGTGGGGGGAGTCTCGAGTGATCGCCGCCCTGACCGGAGCTCCCATCGCAGGGGGCGTCGCGGGAGAGGTCGCCGCGTGGCTCGAGCGGAAAGGAGGGGAGGCCCCCGTTTCGGGCATCGCCCGCGCACTGAAGCGCCCGGTCTGGGACGCGATCAACCGGCTGGCGCGGGTCGGTGTCCTCACCCTTCGGACCGAGGCGCCCGAAACCGACGCAGCTGTTCAGACCGAGCGAATGGCCAGGCTCACCGAGGCCGTCCCACCACTCGCCGAGCGCGACGCACTCTTCCGCCGAAGCCCTGCGCAGCGGGCGTTGCTCGAAGCCCTGGAGGAACTCGGCGGCGCCGCTCCGACGCGGCATCTGACCGAGAAACTGGGGCTTTCGAGGAGTGGGCTCGAGGCTCTGGTCAAGCGCGGCCTGGTGTCGCTCGAGGCGGTCGAAGCGCCGCGCGACCCGTTTCGAGAGCTGGCCGGCACGCCACCACCCACGATTCCCACCGGCGCACAGCGCGATGCGATCAGCGCGGTGAGCCAGCTCGCCCCGGGTGACGGCGCGCTGCTCTTCGGCGTCACCGGTAGCGGCAAGACCCTGGTCTACCTGGAATCGATCCGGCACGCGCTGGCCCAGGGGCGAGGGGCGATCCTGCTGGTGCCGGAGATCGCCCTCACCCCCCAAACGGTGAGCCGGGTCCGCGGGGCTTTCGGTGAAGAGGTCGCCGTCCTGCACAGCGGGCTGTCTGACGGTGAACGCGCCGACCAATGGCGCGCGGTACGACGCGGCGAGCGCCGGGTGGTGGTGGGCGCTCGTTCCGCGATCTTCGCGCCGGTACGGGAGCTCGGCATGATCGTGGTGGATGAAGAGCACGAGGCGAGCTACAAGAATGGAGAAGCCCCGCGCTACCATGCCCGGGAGGTCGCGCTCGTGAGGGCCCGGTTGGAGAACGCCCGATACATTCTCGGCAGCGCTACGCCCTCAGCGGAAAGCATGGCCCGCGTCGGGCCAAGGCTCGCCTTGATCCGTCTCCCCGAACGGGCAGGGACCCAGCCGCTGCCGCCGGTGGAGATCGTTGACCTGCGGAGCGCCCCGCGACTCAAGGAGGCGGGAGCTGTGCCATGGTCGGAACGTCTGGATCAGGGCGCTCAGGCCGCTCTCGCCCGTGGCGAGCAGGTGCTTCTGCTGCTCAATCGACGGGGGTACGCCGCGACGCTTCAGTGCCAGGCCTGTGGCCATGTCCAAAGCTGTGATCGCTGTAGCATCGCGCTCACCGTCCACCAGACTCCACCGGGACTCCGGTGTCATTACTGTGGACGGGACCTGCCGATCCGCCGAGCCTGTCCGGAATGCGGTGGGGAGGTGCAGCGGATGCGCGGTGTGGGGACCCAGCAGCTGGAGCGGTTTCTCGCCTCCCGCTTCCCGGAGGCGCGGCTGGCGCGGATGGACCTCGACACCACCAGCGCCAAATGGTCGCATCAGGCGATCCTCGACCGTGTGGGCCGTGGCGAGGTGGACATCCTGCTCGGCACCCAGATGATCGCCAAGGGGCTGGATTTTCCGAACGTGACGCTGGTCGGCGTGGTGGACGCGGATACCGGGCTGCATCTTCCGGACTTTCGTGCGGCTGAACGGACCTTCCAGCTCATCGCGCAGGTCGCAGGACGAGCGGGTCGGGGCCCCAGGGGCGGCAGGGTAGTGGTCCAGACGAGAAACCCCGAGCACTATGCCTTGACCGCCGCGGCGCGGCATGATGCGGAGGGCTTTCTCGCGACGGAGCTGGCCACCAGGCGGGATCCGCCCTATCCCCCGGTCGTGGCGCTGGTCAACCTGCTGGTCTCCGGCGAAGAGGAGACGGCGGTCGCCGATGCGGCGGCGGCCGTGGCGCGGTGGTGCACGGCGCTGGTCGCGCAGCAGAATCTGGTGGTGGATGTGCTCGGTCCGGCACCATGCCCGCTCACTCGAATCAAAGACCGGTGGCGATGGCATGTGGTGCTGCGGGGAGAGGGGGAATCGCTCGGGCGCATCGTGCGGTATGCGGCAAACCGGCTGCCCCAGCCAACGGGGGTGAGGGTGACGATTGATCGGGATCCAGTGAGTCTCCTGTAGCGAGGAATTGGAATCATGGCCGACGAACTCGGCGTACTCTATCTCCGGGACGTGACGGAGCGCTTCAAGACCCACAAGAAGCTGGGGGAGCGGGCCATCGCCCAGGTCTATGACAGCGGACTCTCCTGGCAGCCCGATCCGGACTCGAACAGCATCGCGATTCTGGTGAAGCATCTCGCTGGAAACATGCGGTCCCGCTGGACCGGGTTCCTGACCAGCGACGGGGAGAAGCCGGATCGCAACCGGGACGCGGAGTTCGAGCTGCCGGCCTCGCCCACGCGGGCAGAGCTGCTGGATTGGTGGGACGATGGTTGGGCCCGTCTGTTCGAGACCTTGGAGGCGCTGCGGCCCGACGACCTGACCCGGACCGTGCAGATTCGGGGCGCTCCGCTCACCGTGCTGGAGGCGATTGACACGCAACTCGCCCACTATGCCTATCACATCGGGCAGATCGTCCAGACGGCTCGGCATCTCGCCGGCCCAGCGTGGAAATCGCTGAGCGTTCCCAAGAGGAAATCGACGTGACGATCGCGTTCGTCGCCGGGGCAACCGGATACACCGGGCGGGAGGTGGTACAGACCCTGCGCGCTCGGGGTTGCGAGACGGTCGCACACGTGCGGGCAGATTCGCCACGTCTGGAGGAGTGGCGGGCGCGCTTCGGGCGAATTG
>DASPUE010000394.1:0-5481 GCA_035623055.1 Gemmatimonadales bacterium | reverse complement strand
TGGACCCGGAAGGTCACCGTCAGCGCCTTTCCCGCGACCGACTCGGCGAGCTTCGAGAGCAGGGCGCCGTGGTTGGTCTCGTTCCATTTCGCGGCGAATTCGTCGGGCGCGGCAACGACCAGCCGGTCCGCCTCGAGGGCGACGGCTTCGGTCGGTTCGAGCCAGGCACGAACCACCTTGTCGGGAAGCTGGCGACTAGCCTCATCGAGGATGCGCTTCCAGACGTCTTTGGCGGACTGCTGCATGCTGCTCAGGACGGGTAGGACGTTCGCAAGGGCAGCCGATTGTACGAGCGGGTTGTGGAAAAGTCAACCTTGACCTTCAAGGGGGGGCTCGCGTAGCTTTGCGGGCTCATTTAGGGGGATCGTTTCGATGAATCCGTCATATCGTCCGCGCAACAAACGGCGGATCGCCAAGCATGGTTTCCGGGCCAGAATGGCCTCGCGGTGGGGTCGGGAGACACTGTCGCGCCGGCGCAAGAAGGGCCGGAAGCGGCTGACCGTCAGCATCGGCTCCAAAGACGGGAGCCGCTGACGGCAGGCGAGCGGCGGCCGAGGTCGAGCCGCCTCGCGGGCCAAGCTGAGCGTACCCGGGTACTCGAGGGGGGCCAGCGACGGCGATCGCGATTTCTGGAGTGCATCTGGATGGACAACTCGTCGGGCCACCCGCGGATGGGACTGATCGTACCGAAGTTCCAGTCCCGCGGAGTGGCCCGCAATCGTTTGCGGCGCCGCCTGACCGAGATCTGGCGTCGGGAGCTTCAGGCGCAGCAGGGCGGCCGAGATTTGCTGATCCGCGCGCGGAAGGAAGCCTACGGCGCGAGCTTCGCCGATCTGCGGGGAGACCTGCTCGGGTGGGTGGAGGGGCTGTGAACGACACCGTACCGCACGCAGACGTTCCGCCGCGCGAGACGCAGCCGGTGGCTTCGTCGCTGTTTCCCCGGCCCCACAGTGTCGTTGGATGGATCCTGGCGCCCGTCACGTGGTCGCTCATCGCTCTCATCCGATTCTACCAGACATTCATCTCTCCAGGGCTTCCCGCGAGCTGCCGGTTCGCGCCGAGCTGTTCGCAGTATACGCTCGAGGCGGTGCGCCGCTACGGCGCGCTGAAGGGTTCGTGGCTCGGCGCCCGACGCCTTGCGCGCTGCCATCCGTGGCACCCCGGTGGCTTTGATCCGGTACCCTGATCCCCACAACTAGAACCAATGGATCGTAGAGTTATCTGGGCGATTGTGTTGATGATGATCATCGCCATCGCCCCGTCGTTCTTCTTTAAGCCTCCGAAACCCGCTCCGCGGCCAGTGGCCGGGGCGGATACCGGCGCGGCGGGGACCCAAGCGCCAACTGCGCCGGGGCCCGCCGTGCCTGGAGCACCGGCTCCGACCGCCACCGCGCCGCTGACCAGAATGCCCGTGGAAACGGTGACCGTCTCGGGACCGCTGTACCAGTATGGGATCTCGACCCGCGGAGGGGCGATCCTCCAGGCCACCCTCAATCGCTACCGCGCCCTCAACCCGGACGACCGGGGCCAGCCGGTTCGCTTGATCCGCCCAGGCGGGGCGATCAATCAGCTGGCTGTCGTGGTGGGGCAGGATACCCTGCGGCTCGCGGACTGGGACTTCACTCCGTCCACGCGTCGGCTCGATGTCACTCAGGGGACCTCCCTGACCCTCACCGCCAGCCGGGGAACGGTGACGATCGAGCTGACGTATCGTTTCCGCCCCGATGACTATCAGATCGACGTGAGCGGCCGGGCGACGGGTGTCGGCCCGATCGGCGGCAATCTGCTCATCGGGATGGGCGACGGGCTCCGGCAGACAGAATCCGACTCCGCGGCCAATTACTACACCTATGGCATGGTCACCAAGACGGATCAGTCGAAGTTGACGCTCTTCAGCAAACTCAAGCCGGCTGAGCCGGTCGTGCTGGATGGGCCGTTCGAATGGGCGGCGGTCAAGTCGAAGTACTTCGTGACCGCGCTGCTGGCGTTCGATTCCGCGGCCGGCCAGATCAGCGGCGTGACCGCCCGCGCCCTGCCGGGGCAGCAGCACGTGACCCATGCCGAGGTGACGTTCGGCATGGTGCTGCCGGCGAGCGGGAGCTTTTCTTATCGGCTCTATGCGGGCCCGATGGAGTATCCCCGGCTCCATGCCATCGGACATGATTTCTACGACATCAATCCGTACGGTTGGCCGGGCTTCCGGACGGTGATCCGTCCGATCGCCGTGGGGGCGCGCTGGCTGCTGGTCTGGATGCACGAGCACCTTGCCCTGGCGTACGGCCTCGTGCTGATCGTCTTCGGGATCATGATCCGGGTGGTGCTGTGGCCGCTCAACCAGAAGGGCATGCGAGCCAGCATCCGGATGCAGGCGCTGCAGCCAGAAATGCAGCGGATCCAGGATCGCAACAAGGACGACCCGCAGCGCCTGCAGCAGGAGATGATGGCGCTCTACAAGCGCGAGGGCGTCAATCCGTTCAGCGGCTGCTGGCCCATGCTCCTGCCATGGCCGGTGCTGCTGGCCCTGTTCTTTGTTCTCTCGAACACGATCGAGCTCCGGGGCCAGTCGTTCCTGTGGCTTCCGGATCTGTCGCTCAAGGACCCGCTCTTCGTCATCCCGGTGCTGATGGGCGCTTCGATGTTCGCGGTAAACAAGGTCGGCATGATGGGGGTGCCGCCCAACCCGCAGTCGAAGATGATGCTCTACTTCCTGCCGGTGATGATGACGGTGCTGTTTCTGAACTTCGCCTCGGGACTCAACCTGTACTATTTCATCCAGAACCTGGTGAGCATCCCTCAGCAGTGGTACCTGGCGAAGGAACGGCTCAAGGCCAAGGCCAACGCCCCGCCACCCGCCCCTCCCACGAAGAAGAAGTGATCGCGCGGCGTACGGGGATCTCCCTGTACGCCCGCCGCTAGGCGCTGTACGCTACCGCATGCTTTCCGATCCCATCGCAGCCCTGGCCACGCCGCCCGGCCGCTCGGCGCTCGCGGTCATCCGGCTGACAGGGCAGGGGGCCTTTGCGATCGCCGCGCGGATCATCGCGACGTTCCGGACGGCACCGGCGCGCGAGGCGCGGCTGGCCAGCTTCCGCGACGCCGAGGGCGCACTGATCGATCGCGGGCTGTACCTCGTCTTTCCGGGGCCACGGAGTGAGACTGGGGAAGACCTGGTGGAGTTCCACTGTCACGGGGGCCAAGTCGTGCCGGTGCGATTGCTGGCCGCGATCCACGCCGCGGGAGCGCGCCCGGCTCACCCGGGGGAGTTCACCCGCCGCGCGGTCCTCAATGGGAAACTCGACCTGCTGCAGGCGGAAGGACTGGGCGATCTGATCGACTCGGAAGCGCCGGCGCAGGCCCGCGCCGCGCTCGGCCAGATGGAGGGCGGTCTCTCACGCCGTATCGCTGCACTTCGCGAAGGGCTCGTCGAACTGCTGGCGCTGCTGGCCTACGAGGTGGACTTCCCGGACGAAGATGACGGCCCGGTGCCGCGCGAGCGACTCGAGGAGAAACGAGCGGACGTGGCCGGGGCGGTGAATCGGTTGCTGGCAACAGTGCCCCTTGCGGAACGGGTCCGGACCGGCGCGCTGGTGGTGCTTGGCGGCCCGGCGAATGCCGGGAAGTCCTCCCTGTTCAATGCGCTCCTGGGGAGCGAGCGAGCCCTCGTCACCGAGGTCCCCGGCACCACACGCGATGCAATCGAAGCACATGCGGACTTCCATGGATGGCCCATTCGGTTGATCGACACGGCGGGACTGGGCGAGACCACCGACCGGATCGACGCGCTCGGTCAGGCGATGAGCCGCCGCTACCTGGAGGCGGCAGACCTGATTCTGGAATGCAACGATTCGAGTCTACCGCTGGCGAATGACAGGGTCTCTGCGACACCGGACGCCGCGAAGACGCTGAAAGTGGCCACCAAGGCGGATCTGAGTGGAGGCGGGACCGGGCTTCGGGTCTCAGCGGTGACTGGCGAGGGACTGGATCGGCTGCGCCTGGCGGTGGTAGAGCGCCTCTTTCAGGCCGGTGCGACCCTCGCCGACCTGGAGCCGGCGCTCACCCGGGAGCGGCACCGGGTTGCGTTAGCCGAGGCGGCCGAGGCGTTGGCGGCCTCGGCGCCGCATTTGGAATCAGCAGGAGATTCGGTGCTCGCCGCCCATGAAGTGCAGCGGGCGGTCCACGCGCTCGATGCACTGGTAGGTGTGGTGGACGTGGAGGAGGTGCTGGACCGGGTGTTCGCCAGCTTCTGCGTGGGGAAGTGACGGATTAGGGGGTGTGCGGCGACGGCCATCGGCTTCTCATTCTTGAGTTCACCGAGGTAGCTTCACGGCATGATCACCCTCTCCGGCCTCAACATCTACCCGATCAAGTCCTGCGCCGGGATCACGGTTCCGGAGTGGGAGGTGGACCTTTTCGGGCTTCGGTACGACCGACGCTGGATGGTGGTGACGCCGATGGGGGAATTTCTCACCCAGCGGGAGTTCCCGAGCCTGGCCCTCGTCCGGGTGACGATCGCTGCGCCCCATCTCCGCGTGAACGCGCCGGGAGTCGGGGAACTGGTGACGCCACTGGCGCCGATGGGTGGGCGACCAATCGCAACCCGGGTCTGGGACGACCCGCTGCGTGTCGTGGCGCCCGATCACCAGGCGGATGCGTGGTTCTCCAACTACCTCGGCTTCGAGGTGGTTCTCGCCTACATGCCCGACGACGTGGTCCGCGAGGTGGACCGGGACTACGCGCCGGAGGGAGGCCAGACCGGCTTCGCGGATGCCTTTCCCTTCCTGCTGATCGGGGAATCGTCGTTAGCAGACCTCAACGCCCGGCTGGCCACGCCGCTCCCGATGAACCGCTTCCGGCCGAACCTGGTGGTTTCAGGCAGCGCGCCGTTCGCGGAGGATCAGTGGCGGCGGATCCGAATCGGGGAAATTCCGATGGAGGTGGTGAAGCCCTGTGCCCGGTGCGTGGTGACGACGACCGACCAGGCCACCGGCAAGCGCGCTGGGGATGAGCCGCTCCGGACGTTGGCGACATTTCGCCGCCGGGGCAACGGGGTGATGTTCGGGCAGAATGTGGTGCACTACGCGAGCGGGCGGCTCGTGGTGGGTGATGGGGTCAGTCTCGAACCGTGACTCCCACCCTCCTCGGCATCCCCTACGACGGCGCCTCCTCCTTTCAGCGCGGCGCCGCGCTCGCGCCCCCCGCCATCCGGGCCGCGCTCCGGTCGCCGTCTACCAACCCTTGGAACGAAGAAGTCGAGGACGCGGTCGCCAAATTGGAGGATGCGGACGATCTCGCGCTCGCGCATCTCGCCGATCCGCGGGATGCGATCACTGACGCCGTGCGGGAGCTGCTCGGCCGAGGGGCGATTCCTATTCTCCTCGGCGGCGACCACTCGATCACCTGGCCGATCCTCCGCGCGTTCCATCGTTCAGGCCGACGGCTCACCATCCTCCACCTCGATGCGCATCCCGATCTCTACGATGC
>DASPUE010000393.1:0-3790 GCA_035623055.1 Gemmatimonadales bacterium | reverse complement strand
AGGTACTGGTACGGTCGGTTCTGGTTGAAGAGCCCCAGCGTCTTGTCCCAGATGGGGAGGGGTCGAACGCTGAAGGGGACGCGCAAGTCGACAAGCCGCTCCGGATAGTGGCCGGTCCGCTGGTGGAAATCCTCGAGACTGACCACCAGGGCCTGCAGATCGGTTTGAGCGAGTTGACTCCGAATTCCACCCGGTCGCCCATCATGGGCGATGGTCCAGTAGCCGAGGCCGAAGCAGGCGGCGAAGTTGAGGAGGACTCCAGCGGCGCCCACTCCGGCCGCCAGGATCGCGCGGGGCCGATCGGTCAACAGCCCCCAGCAGGTCGCGATGAGACCGAACACGACCCCAAGCATGGGAATGAAAGCGAGCCCCGCCAGCAGGAACAGCGGCCAGCTTTTCTTCCTGGGGATCCCCACTGCTGGTGTGGCCAGAGACCCTCCGGCTCGGCGGGAGCGGCGAGGGGGACGCGGGACCGGCGCAATGTGAAGAGAATGTCCGGGCATCATATCTCTCCGGACCCGACCCGTCCAGCGGCGCCGAGTCCGGCCAGTCAACCTGGAAGTGACTGCTTGTTAGCGCACCACTGGGGGAAACCCTAGGATTCCGGCTGCCTCACAAGAATGCTGCCGGATGGAGAGACGACGATGAAACGAAACCTGCCCCTCTCGGATGTGTATCGCCTCATCGAACCAGGCCCGGTGGTGCTGCTCTCGACCGCCAAAAAGGGGCGACACAATGTGATGCCCATGTCCTGGCACATGATGATCGACTTCGAACCGCCCTTGGTCGGGTGCGTGGTCAGCGATCGCAATTACAGTTTCGGCCTTCTCCGGGCGACCCGGGAATGCGTGCTGAACATCCCCAGTGTGGAGCTGCTTCCCAAGGCGGTCGCCTGCGGCAACAGCACCGGCCGCCGCATCGACAAGTTTGCGGAGTTCGGCCTCACCGCCGTTCCGGCATCGCGGGTCGGCGCGCCCCTCGTCGCGGAATGCTATGCCAACCTGGAGTGCGAGGTGGTGGACACTCGAATGGTGAACAAGTACGGTCTGTTCATTCTCCAAGTGGTCAAGGCGTGGATCGATCGGGGCCGCAAGCGCCCCCGTACCTTCCATCATCTTGGTTGGGGACGGTTCATGATCGCCGGGAGGACGGTGACCACGGCTTCGCGGAAGCGCTGAGGGAGTCGGCCGCGTCGACGCTTGACGCCCGGCTTGAGCCCGGGTACGGTTGGAGAGCGCATTGCGGCGATGGAGTTCGCCCGGAACCGCTGCCTGAGGGCAGCTGATGACTCCTGCGGGGCCAGACCGGCCGGCAGGAGTTTTTCTATGCCGTGGCGCGTCGAGGCCCCCGACCCTGAACCGGGAGGGCCCCGTGGAGTCGAATATCTGGCTGGTCGCGGCGGCGTGGATGGCGCTGGCCCTGGTGGCCAGTCTGGTCTCGATCCGCGTCGGAGTGTCGGTGGCGCTGATCGAGATCCTTGTTGGCGTGGTCGCCGGGAACTTTCTCGGCATCCACACGACGGCGTGGATCGACTTTTTGGCAACTTTCGGGTCGGGGCTGCTGACCTTCCTGGCGGGCGCGGAGATCGATCCGGACTCGCTGCGCCGCCATCTCAAGCCGGCGGCCGCGATCGGCACGGTGAGCTTCCTCGCCCCGTTCCTCGGCGCCGCAGCCTTCGCCTACTGGGTGGGCGGCTGGGGCCGCTCGGCTTCCTGGATCGCCGGCATATCGCTGTCCACGACCTCGGTCGCGGTGGTGTACGCCGTAATGATCGAGACGGGACTCAACCGCACCGAGCTGGGCAAGCTCATCCTCGCGGCCTGCTTCATCACCGACTTCGGGACCGTCCTCGCACTCGGCATCCTGTTCGCCAACTTCAACGCCTGGATGCTGCTGTTCGTGGCCGTGACCGCTGGAGTGCTGTGGCAGTTGCCGCGACTCACCCGCCTGGTCATCAGCCGCCTCGGGCACCGGGTCAGCGAGCCGGAGGTCAAGTTCATCTACCTGGTGCTATTCCTCCTGGGCGGGCTGGCCAAGCTGGCGCAGAGCGAGGCGGTACTCCCCGCCTACCTGGTGGGCCTGGTGATCGCGGGGGTGTTTGTCCGGGACCGGGTCCTCATGGAGCGCATGCGCACGATCGCCTTCACGATGCTGACGCCGTTCTATTTCCTGAAGGCCGGGCTGTTCGTGTCGCTGCCCGCTGTCGCCGCGGGAGCGCTGCTGATCATCGCGTTTCTGCTGGTCAAGATGGGGACCAAGCTCATCGGCGTCTGGCCGCTGACCCGGCTGTTCCGCTTCGGGCAGCGCGAAGGGATGTATACCACGCTGCTCATGAGTACCGGGCTCACCTTTGGCACCATCTCGGCGCTGTTCGGGCTGAGCAACCACATCATCGACCAGACCCAGTACACGATCCTGGTCACCGTGGTGATCGGCAGCGCCGTTATCCCCACGCTCATCGCACAGCGCTACTTCCAGCCCCCCGTTCCCGCCGGCCAGCCGGCCACGTCCCCGGTGGCTCCCCTGGCCGCACCGGCGACGGAAGCCTGAGAGGAACCATGTTCACCAGAATCCTGGTCGGCATCGACGGATCGCAAGGTGGCCAGCGCGCACTGGAGCGCGCGGCCGATCTCGCGGCGCTCTCCGGCGCCCAGCTGCTGATCGTCTCGGTCGAAGAGAAGCTTCCGGCTTACGCCGCGACAGTGGGGGAAGTCGAGGATGAGGAGCGGTACGCCCATCGCTACTTCAACCAGATTCAGCGCGACGCACGGCATCTGGCGGAGGCCCGAGGCATCCCGGTGCAGTCGGAGGTCGTGCCCGGGCACCCGGCGGTGTCCCTGGCCCGGCTGGCCGCTGAGCGGGGCTGCGATCTCATCGTGCTCGGCCACACGGGGCACTCCAAGCTGCATCATCTCTTTCTGGGTTCCACTGCGGACCGAGTGGTCGAGCGGGCCCACTGCGCGGTGCTGGTCGTGCGGTGAGCGATGCAGACCTGATCGGCCGAATCGAGGCGCTCGCCGTCGCCGCGGGTGCGAACGATCTGGCAGCCGAAGCCGCCGAGCTCGCCGAGCGGCTCAGAGACGAGCGGTTCTTCGTGGCCTGCGTAGGGCAATTCAAGCGCGGCAAGTCCACCCTGCTCAATGCCCTGGTCGGCAGGCCCGTGCTTCCCACCGGCGTGCTCCCAGTTACCTCGGTACCGACCATCCTGCGCGAGGGTGAGGCGGGGGCCCGCTTCCGCACCCGTTCCGGCTGGACTCTGATCGCTCTCGAAGAACTCGCCTCGATCGTCACCGAGCAGCAGAATCCGGGCAACCAGAAGGGCGTGCAGGCGGTCGAGGTATTCCTGCCGGCGACCGCACTCGAGGATGGACTCTGCCTGGTAGACACGCCGGGGCTGGGCTCGGTGCAGGAGGCAAATTCGGCGGCGACGCGTGCGTTCGTACCCCATATCGATGCGGCGCTGGTGGTGCTCGGCGCGGATCCACCGTTCTCCGGAGAGGAACTCCGGTTGGTGCGGGCCATTGCCGCCGAGGTGGATTCCCTGATCTTTGTCGTCAACAAAGTGGACCGGGTCTCCCCGGATGAACGGGAGCAGGCGACCGACTTCCTGCGTTCGCTTCTGGTCGAGCGCCTGGGCATCGTTCCTGATTGCATTTATCAGGTCGTGGCAACCGGGAGTGGCGGCGGCCCCGACTGGTGCGCGCTGGTCGAACGGCTGCGCACGCTCGCCCGGGCCCGGCGGGAATCGCTGGTTGGGGCTGCTCAACGCCGTGGCCTTTCCCGCATCGGA
>DASPUE010000392.1:0-6266 GCA_035623055.1 Gemmatimonadales bacterium | reverse complement strand
GCGTCAGGCGATAGGCAGAGAGAACGTGCGACAGACCGAGCATCAGGATGGCATTGGCCACCACGAAGGCCACCACCAACAACACCGGGATGTACGACTGCAGCATGGAGGGGGCCTCGCTCGTGAATTCCTTCACTTAGGGGCGCGAATAAGCTAACCGGTGACCAACGCAGATGGTACCCCTCGCGCTGGTCGCCATCACCGCTCCGCTTATATTGCCACGCGTTCCGACACGCTTCCCCCATCCGTCCGCGCGGCGGAGCCGGGCGGAGGGCCGCCGGTCACTCTCACCGACCCCCACATGTCTATCAAGTCCGACCGCTGGATCCGCCGGATGGCCGCCGAGGCCGGGATGATCGACCCGTTCACCGAGGGACAAATCCGTCAGGTGGACTCCTCGGGCCGCCGGGTGATCTCTTACGGTGTCTCTTCCTATGGCTATGACATGCGGGTGGCACCGGAGTTCAAGATCTTCACCAACGCCCTCTCGGCCATCGTGGATCCCAAGCAGTTCGACAGCAAGAGTTTCGTGGAGTTCGAGGGGGAGGTCTGCATCGTTCCACCCAACAGCTTCGCCCTGGCACGCTCGGTGGAGTATTTCCGGATCCCCCGGAACGTGCTCACCATCTGCGTGGGGAAGTCGACCTATGCGCGCTGCGGGATCATCACCAACGTGACGCCCTTCGAGCCGGAGTGGGAGGGGCATGTGACGCTGGAAATCTCGAACACCACGCCGTTGCCGGCGAAGATCTACGCCAATGAAGGAATCTGCCAGGTGCTGTTCTTCGAGGCCGACGAGGACGATGTCTGCGAGACTTCCTACAAGGACAAGGAGGGGAAGTACCAGCGGCAGACTGGGGTCACTCTTCCTCGGCTATAAATGTGATGTGGAAAAGCCTTCAATCCCGAGCACGCCCCCGCGTCCCCCAGGGCCACCAGCCAAGGGTTTGACCTCGAGTTGAGTATTCCCGACGAGCCCCTCAGCCGCCCTCGTCCTGCGGAAGCCGCGCCTGCGACCTGAGGTTGCTCGATTAGATTGAGGCCGTTAATTCGCCGGGCTGCCCTGCGGGGCCGCTCCCCCTGCCTTCAGGATGGATCATGCGCCCGTTCATTCTCAGCCTGTTCCTTGCCACGCCCCTCGTCGCGCAGCAACCCGTCACCCCGCCGACTCCCCCGACCCCGACTCCGCCCGTAACCACCCGCCCCGCACCACCGCCGCAGCGTGGGCTCCGGGCAGCGGTCGCCGACACGGGGGTTTTCGCGCCGTTGGCCCTTCCTCCTGCCAACGATTTGCGCCGCCCGGACGGCTCCCCGGGCTCGCGTTACTGGCAGCAACGGGTCGACTACTCGATCAAGGCGACGCTCGACACCGGCGCACGTCGGCTGGAAGGCGAGGTGACCATTCGCTACGCCAACCGCTCGCCTGATAGCCTGACTCACGTCTGGATCCAGCTCGACCAGAACCTGTTCCGGAAGGGGAGCGTGGGATCGTACCTCAACGGTCAGGACACCCGATTCGGCGCCGAGGGCTTCGATGGGGGCTACGACATCAAGAGCATCACCCAGGCCCAGGTCGCCGGACCTCGGGGCCCGCGGGGGGCCGCGGCGGGCAAGCCGGTGCCGGTGAAGAACCGGGTCGACGACACGATGATGGAAGTCGAACTCGCCTATCCCCTGGCGCCCGGCGCGTCGACGGTCTTTCACATCGTCTACGGCTTCAATATCCCGGAGCACGGAGCCGATCGGATGGGGCGTGATGGATCGTTGTATGAGTTGGCACAGTGGTACCCCCGCATGTGCGTCTACGATGACGTCAATGGGTGGAACACGCTCCAGTATCTGGGTCAGGGAGAGTTCTACCTCGAATACGGAGACATCGATTACGAGGTGACTGTTCCGGCGGGGTACATCCTGGCCGGCAGCGGGGTGCTGCAGAATCCGCTGGAAGTGCTGACGGCGACCCAGCGGAGTCGTCTCGCCGCGGCGGTCAGGTCTGATTCCATCACCCCGATCGTCACCGAGGCCGACCTGACATCCGGGGCCGCGCGACCGAAGAAGACCGGCACGCAGACCTGGAAGTTCAAGGCCACCAATGTCCGCGACGTGGCCTGGGCCGGGAGCCCCGAGTACCTCTGGGACGCCAGCGGCTGGCAGGGCATTCTGGCTCAGGCGTACTACCGTCCGTCCGCGATCGCCACCTGGAAGGATGGCGCGGACATGAGCCGCTTCTCGATCCAGGAGTACAGCACCAAGTGGTTCCACTACCCCTACCCGCAGATCTCGGCAGTCGAGGGACCCGTTTCGGGCATGGAGTATCCGATGGTGGCGATGGAGTCGCGCGGCGAGAGCAAGGAAGATCTGTACGGCGTCGTCACCCACGAGATCGGCCACATGTGGTACCCGATGACCGTGGGATCGGACGAGCGGCGCTATGCCTGGATGGACGAGGGGTTCAACACCTTCATCAACATCTTTTCGGAAGAGGACTACTTCAAGCGGGATGACAGCCGCCGACACCGGCAGGAGCTGATGTTCGCGGCGTTCAACGACCAGGCGCCCACGGCCCAGCCGATCATGACCTACGCCAACCGCTACCGCACCGAGGGGAACCTGGGCGCGCTGGCCTACGTCAAACCCGGCGGCGCTCTCTATCTGCTCCGCAACAAGGTGCTCGGTGCCGACGTGTTCGACCCGGCGTTCCGGGAGTACACCCGGCGGTGGGCCTTCAAGCATCCCCAGCCCGCGGATTTCTTCCGCACCATGGAGGATGTCTCCGGCCGGGATCTGGACTGGTTCTGGCGCGGCTGGTTCTATACGACCGATGCGCTCGACCAGGCGGTCGATTCCGTGGCCCAGCGACCGGGCCAGGATGGCAAGAACCAGGTGGAGGTCTTCCTGCGCAATGCCGGCCAGATGGTGATGCCCGTTGAAGTCCAACTCACCTACGACGACGGCACCACGCAGATCGTCCGCTATCCGGTGGAGATCTGGTACGCGGGGGATGCTTATACTGCGAGAATCATCACCGACAAGCCGGTCGTCGCCGCGATGGTGAACCCCGACGGGCTGCTGCCTGACCTGGTTCCCCAGAACAATGCCTGGAAGGCTCCAGGCAAATAGCGTCAGGGCGCGAGCACTCGCACCGCGGCCGTCAGGACGCGATCGAAGGCCCGGCCGGAGGAATCCGGCTGGGCCTCGTTCGTCGTATTCACGCACACGATAACGCCCGCGTGCCGTACCGGATCAAAGAAGGCAAGCGACCGGAACCCCGCCTGCTCACCGGTGTGGCCTACCAGCTTCGTCTCGCCGCGGTCCAGCAGGAAGAAGCTCAGGCCCATGGACTGTGGTCCGCCACCAGCCTCCCCCGCAGACACCTGTGGCACCCACATCTCTTCGAGGCTCCTCCGCGAGAGCACGGTATCGTTGCTGCTGCTCCCACTCAGGAAGGACAGCCAGATGGCCAGGTCGCTCATCGGAGCGTTCCATCCGCCATTGGGGATGGTGATTCCCGGATCGAACTCCCGGCCGTTGTCCTCCATGCGCGCCGTGCCCACGCTGTCCCTGACCAGCGTGTAGTTGTTCGAGCGGAACGGAGCAAGATTGTACGGGGTGGCGCCGAAGTAGCTCCGGCGCATGCCCAGCGGCAACCAGATGTTCTTGTAGATGTATGACTGATAAGGGTCCCCGGTAATGCTTTCGATCACTCGCGCCAGATAGATGAACGCCGGATTGCTGTAGCTGAAGCGTGAGCCCGGTGGAAACAGGATCTGCTGGTAGGGCATCATCGACACCAGCTGCTCCCAGCGGGTGGGCTCGAACGGCTCCCAAGCCACGTACTGGCGATAGGGCCAGGTGGGATTCTGGAACCCTGAGGAGTGCGAGAGGAGCATCCGCAGGGTGATCGCATCCATCGACCCGTAGGGATTGTGCACCTGCCGCAGTTCCGGCACCCATCGGGTAATGGGGTCGTCGAGGGTGAGCTTGCCCCGGTCCCGCAGCTGCATGATGGCGACCGCGGTCAGGGTCTTGGTGATGGAGCCCCAATGGAAGATGGCCTCAGGACCCAGCCGCACGCCTGTTCCGCGATCGCTCCATCCATGCTCGGCATGGGCAACCATGCGTCCGTCGCGCACCAGCACGGCGGCGCCCCCTACGACGCTGTCCTCCCGCATCATGGCCACCAGCGCGTCATCCAGCGCGCGAAATCCCGGTGCCTGCTGACCGTGCAGGCCGGAGGACCATCCGAGCGCGCAGATCAGAAGGAGGCAAACCTGGAACGGATGCCGCATCAGGTGGGATCTCTGAAGAGGTTCAGACTGGCCCGCGGCCACGGGCACCCGACGGCGCCCATCACGGGACGGCGAGTTGCCAGAGGCCGGACAGCATATCGATCGCATAGAGGGAGGACCCCGAGAGCATGACACCCCACGTGTACGTCTGGCCGCTCCCGCCAGGCTGAATCCGTGCAATTTCCCGGAAACCAAGATCGCCGGCAAGATCGCAGGAGACATCGAGCGCCACCACGCCACCGTTGTAGTACGCTGCGTAGAGACGTTGGCGAGCCTCGTCCATCCAGAAGTTGTGGGTGCCCGCACCCTGCATGTGGTAGGTGCCGACCTCTTTCGGCGCGGTGAGATCGGAGACATCCACGACATGGATGTCTCCGGACGATGAACTCCCGACGGCCCCCGGCCCCTCCTGCCCCACGAACAGGTAGCGTTTCTCACCTGTCACCGGATTCCAGAACCACCAGCCGTTATGGGCCTCTCCCCCGCTGGTCTTGACGCTTCCCAGCTGGACTGGAGCCTGAGGGCTTCCGCCAGCGACACCCTTTCCGACGTCGTAGATGTAGACCCCCTCATTCCAGACAAACGCGAAACAGATGCCGTCACGAATGAAGGTGTCGTGGATCCCGTAATTGGGCGGAATCGGAGTGCTGCTCGCGAGCGTGATGTTGCCGTTGGCCAGATCGGAGAGGTCGAAGATCATGAGGGCCGGGCTGCCCGGATTCTTGGCGGTGAAGGCGTACAACTTCCCGCCGATGACGCTGAGCGATCCGGTATGGAGGCCGGTGCCCACACCGTAGAATGCCTGCTGGGCGGGGTGGGCAGGGTCCGCCAGGCTGTAGACATAGAGTCCCTCCGCGCTGCCGCCCTCGGCCGTCACCACGAGCCACTGGCCATCCGGAGAAACCTGGAGGTCACTCACCGTAACGACATTGGCAAGGGACACCGAGTCGATCAGGGTTGGGGCGCCGCCGGTGCCGAGCTGGAAGATCTTGACCTGTCCCAGGACACCGGAGGTCCGCTGATACCAGTTCCAGGTCCCGGTGTAGGCATAGCCGCCGGCGACCCAGAGATCGGAGCTGTATCGCTCGGGGACATTGTTCCCACCGCCACTCACTGCAAACGCGCCCGGCGCGCTGGCTCGACTGGTGAACAGGACCGGCGAGCCGCTCGCCCCGGCCACCGAGGCGGTCACACTCTGTGCCCCGGCCGCAGCGGGGAGTGTAGCCGTGATCGATGCCACACCGCTTGCGTCGGTCACGGAGGTGTCGGCGCTGATGGCGCCGGCGCCGCAGACGATCGTCCACGACACTGCGACCCCCGGCTTCCCGAAGCCGTTCTCGTCCGTGACCTTCACGCGGTAGGGCTGAGCCGTGCCTCCGAGTGGCCCGGTCTGCGCGTCCCCGGACTGCTTCACGATCTGAACCTGGTTTCCGGGCCCGCTGGGCGGGCTACCATCACCACCGCATCCCAGAACCGGGATAGCGAGGACGGCGGCGGCACCAAGAATCACGCGATGCATCGGCAGGTTCAGCAGGCTCACGGTGCGACTCCTGTCCTACATCATGTGGTCGTGCATGGAATCGCCGGGCGGCTCCAGGAGCCCGCCGTACCGGCCCATGCGATGCCCCGCCATCCGCCACTCGACCCGAATACCGATTGATACAGCAGCGACCGTCTCCTTGCCATAGAAGTTTGCCGGGGAAAAGATGCCGCCCCCGACACTCTCCATCCGACCGAGGGTGCCCTCGGCATAGGGGCGCACGGCGAGGCGCCCCGAGGCCGCCTGCAACGCGTAGCTGTACCCGAACGTATGCAGCGTGAATCGGGTGATGCCGATGATCGAGTTCTCGAGGTGCGGTCTCAGCGAGCGAAAGGGATCGGTGGTCCGGATATCTTCGGGCCGATCGGAACGCTCGAAGCGATAGTATGGCTGGTGCCGTCCCTTCTCGAAGCTGGTTTCTCCGAGGAGGGAATGGA
>DASPUE010000391.1:0-5537 GCA_035623055.1 Gemmatimonadales bacterium | reverse complement strand
CGAGGCGCTGCAGCAGACGTTGGCGCGGTACCAGGACCAGTTGGCCCCGGGTGACCTGCTCCGGATGCTCAAGCTCCTCGGCGAATCGGAGCCGCTGCTCCGCCGCAGTGCCAGCCCGCGGCTGGCGGTGGAGACCCTGCTCCTCCGCTGGGTGCTGATGGACCGCACGGTCGATCTCGAGGCGGTTCTCGAAGCCGAGCTCCCGAGCCGCCGGGCCGCCGAGGCGCCGAGCAGTGCCGCGGAGCCCGGGACCCGCCGAAGCTCCGAGCCCGCGCTCGCCGCCCCGGAGGCGCCGGCCCGCCGGTCGGGCGAGTCGACGACGCTCGTCCCGTTCACCCTCGACGGGCTCCTCGCGGCTTGGTCCGATCTGGTAACAAGGGCCCGTGACCAGAGCCGGTTCCTCGGGGAGGCCTTGGCTGCGGCGCAGCCGCGGGCCGCTGATCCGCCGAGCCTGACTCTGGCGGTGCCGGATGGCAACCCCATCCACATCGAGGCTCTGGGGCGGCAGCGCGACGCGCTGGAGCGCCTCCTTGGGGAGGCGGTCGGCGGGGTGGTGAAACTGGTGCTCGCTGAAGGCCCCGAAGGGGCCCCTGCCGCCCCCCGGGCACGGCGCTTGACCGAGGCGGAAGCGCGGGCGGAGCGCCTCCGGGTGCTGAGAGCCCGGGACCCGGCTTTGGAGGCGGCCGCGGACTCCCTCGACTTGGAGGTCCTCGAGTAGGGCCCGGCAATTGCTTGCCTTGGACCCCCCAGACCTCTAGTTTCCTCATACTTTGCAGTCACTTAGCGATACTTTCCCATGGCCGATTGGCAGCAGTTAATGCAACTCAGCCAGCAGATGCAGGGGCGCCTCCAGCAGCTCCAGCATGACCTGGCCGAGAAGACATATGACGCCCAGGCCGGTGGTGGCTTGGTCCGAGTCACCGTGGACGGGAAGGGAACCATCCGCTCCCTCTGGATCGATCCTGAGGCCTTCGAGGGACGGGATGCCGACCTGCTCGCGGACCTGATTCTCAGTGCCTTTGCAGAGGGTCAGCGGCGAGCGGCGGAAGCCCTCCAGCAGGAAATGCGGCGGCTGTCACCGCTGCCCTTCAACCTGCCGCTGTAGAGTCCGTGGGCGCGCTCGAGGACCTCGTCACGGAGTTCGCGAAGCTCCCCGGCATCGGCCGCAAGACCGCTCAGCGACTGGCGCATCATCTGGTGCAACAGTCGGGAGAGCGGCTTGCGCGCTTGGCCGAGGCTCTGACCGCGGTGGCGGAGCGAGTGCATCCGTGCACCGAATGCGGCAATCTCGCCGAAGGCGAGCGCTGCGCAGTATGTCTGGACCCGCGGCGTGACGCCGGGTTGCTGTGCGTGGTCGAGGAACCGGCGGGGGTCACCAATCTCGAGCGGGCAGGAGAGTACCGGGGGCGGTATCACGTGCTCGGGGGCCGCATCGATCCCCTGGGCGGCATGGGTCCGGAGTCGCTCCGGCTGAACGAACTAGTGGCGCGGGTCGAGGCGGGCGGGGTGCGCGAGGTGATCCTCGCGACCAATCCATCCATGGAGGGCGAGGTGACCGCCACCTACGTGCAGCAGTTGCTGCAGGGCAAAGGGGTGAAGGTCACCCGGCTGGCACGCGGACTTCCGGTCGGCGGCGATCTGGAGTACGTCGACGGGGTGACTCTGGCGCACGCCCTGTCGGCTCGGCAGGAAGTGGGCTGATGGCTCGCCGCGGCGCGGTCCTGTTGGGCCTGGCGGCCGGTCTCGCCGTGGGCTGGCTCGCCGCGGAGCGGCACATGGGGCGGCACCGCCAGGAGTTGTTCAGCCCCCGGCCGCTTCGACGGCTCGCGGCCCTGGGAAGTCTCGCCGCAGCGCGGGGGGTAGAAACAGTCCGCCTGCTCCGGGACTATCTGGAATGGGAGCGCCATCCGGTGCTCCGGCGGCGCGCGTTGGCGATCGTACGCCGCATGGAAGCGGCCCTGGGCTAACCGCAGGGGAGCGACATGTCGGGTGCATCCAGCTGGTCGTTCCGGGAAGAGGATTCCAACCGGATCCACGTGATCCTCACCGCGTTCCTGCGCGAGAGCAACGCGCGGACGGGGATGATCGTGGACCGGACCGGCCAGATGGTGGCGGTGGTCGGGGAGGAGCCGAGCTTCGACCCCACGGCGTTCGCATCCCTGACTGCGGCGGACTTCAGCGCCAATGACCAGCTGGCCCGGATGATCGGGGAGCCGGAGTTCGGCAGCCTGTTCCACCAGGGCGAGAAGGAATCGATGTACCTGGCCGACATCGCGCGGCGAGTCATCCTCGTGGTGCTGTTCGACAACCGGACCACGCTCGGGCTGGTGAAGCTGCGGGTGCGGCAGACCGTGCTGGATCTCCGGCAAGTATTCGAGGACATGTTTGCCCGGGGTTCCGCCGGGCAGCCCCAGGTGGAGACCGGGTTCCTCGGTGAGGCGGAAGATGAGCTTGACAAGCTGTTCGGCGCCTGAGGCGGTGAAGATCCCATGTCGATGATCAACTACGCCTCCCGCGAGATCAACTGCAAGCTGGTCTATTACGGGCCCGGGCTCGGCGGGAAGACCACCAATCTCGAGTTCGTCTACAACAAGGTGGCTCCCAACAGCCGCGGCAAGCTGATCTCGCTTGCCACGGAGACGGAACGGACCCTGTTCTTCGATTTCCTGCCCGTCGATCTCGGCACCATCCGCGGCTTCAAGACCCGGTTCCACCTCTACACGGTGCCGGGCCAGGTCTACTACAACGCCTCCCGCAAGCTGATCCTCAAGGGCGTGGATGGGGTGGTGTTCGTGGCCGACAGCCAGATCGAGCGTATGGAGGCGAACATCGAGTCGATGCAGAACCTCTATGACAACATGGCGCAGCACGGCTACAACCTGACCTCGATCCCGTTCGTCATCCAGTACAACAAGCGGGACCTCCCCAACGCCGCTCCAATCCGGGAGCTCCAGGCCGCCCTCAATCCAGGCTGGGCGGTGGAGGATCCGGCTCGGCAGCGGTTCACGCCAGACCCGTACCACGAGGGGGAGAACCTGGTCGAGGAGTTCGAAGGCCAGTGGGTCGAGCGGGCCTCCTATTTCGAGGCGGTGGCCATGAGCGGCGAAGGGGTCTTCGATACCCTCAAGGCGGTGAGCAAGCTCGTGCTGAAGAGTCTCGGGTCGACATAGAATGTGGAATCTCCCGAACGTACTCACCCTCGTTCGGATTTCCCTGACGCCGGTCATCGCACTCCTGCCGTTCATCGAGGGCTACTGGCCCAAACTCTTCTGCTTTGTCGTCTTCCTGTTTGCGGCCATCACCGACGTCGTAGATGGCTACCTCGCGCGGTCCCGCAACCTGGTGACCGACCTGGGCAAGCTCCTGGATCCGATCGCCGACAAGCTGCTGCTGTTCGCCACGATCATTCCCATCTATTGGATCTCGCGGACCCGTCACGACCTCTACGACATTCCGGTCTGGGGGAGCATCCCGCTCTGGGTCTGCCTGCTGCTCGTGGGCCGGGAGCTGGCGATGACCGGGTTTCGCTGGTGGGCCAAGCGCCGGGGCGTGGTGATCCCTGCGGCCGGCGCCGGGAAGCTCAAGGCGACCATCCAGAACATCTACATCGGCGCGACCTTTCTCTGGTTCACCTTCCGCGACGCGCTCAAGCCGCTCGGCTGGGAGCACAACCGCCTGGCGGAATACTGGAACGAATTCCATGGGGGCGTGGTCGCAGTGACCCTCGCGCTCGCGACCGCGCTCACGCTCTATTCGTTCGCCGTCTACATGTACCGCTACCGGACGCTGTTCAAGACCAATCACTGACGGCCCATGGGGCCGGCGCCGGCGGGACTGAGGGATCCGGCCACCGCGGGGCCGGATCCCTCGCGCCATTCGGGGGCATGGGTATCCGATGCGGATCGAGATCCTGACCATAGGCACGGAGCTGCTCCTGGGGTTCACCCTGGACAGCAACGGCGCCGAGCTGGGCCGGGCCCTGGCGGACACCGGAATGAAGGTTGTGCGCCGCACCTCGGTTGGCGACGACCCCGACGCCATCCGCGACGCGGTGCGCCAGGCGCTGGATCGCACCGGCATGGTCATCGCGACCGGCGGGCTGGGTCCCACCGCGGATGACGTGACCAAACGGGTGGTCGCCGAGCTGTTCGAAATGCCGCTGGAGTTCCGACCGGAGATCTGGGAGGCGCTTGTCGCCCGCTTTGCGCGGATGGGACGGGTCCCCGCGGAGCGGAACCGCGGTCAGGCCGAAGTCCCGCTGGGCGCCACCGTACTGACCAACCGCTGGGGCACTGCGCCTGGTCTCTGGCTCGAGAGCCGACTCGGTGCGGCCATTCTCCTGCCCGGGGTGCCTTCGGAAATGCGCGGGCTGCTGGCGCACGAGGTCCTGCCACGGCTCGCCGCTCGGGTGGACAAGCTGGTAGTTCGCTCGAAGACCCTCCGGACCACGGGCGTTCCGGAGTCCACGCTCGCCGAGCGCCTCGGCCAGGTCGAGGAGCTGCTGGAGCCGCTCTCGCTGGCCTACCTCCCGAGCACCGCGGGAGTCGACCTCCGACTGACAGCATGGAACCTTCCGACCGACGAGGCGGACCGACGCCTCACGGATGGTCTCCGTCTCCTGCGTGCCCGCGCGGGCGAGGGCGTCTACGGCGAAGGGGACGATGATCTGGCTGCGGTGGTCCTGGCACGTGCCGGGGAACTCGGGCTCCACCTGATGACGGCGGAGTCCTGCACCGGAGGCGCCGTCGGAGAGCGACTCACTTCCATTCCGGGAAGCTCTGCGGTCTTCGTCGGTGGCATCATCGCGTATGACGATCGCGTCAAACGCGAGATGCTTGGTGTACCGGCTGACCTCATCAGCGCGGGCGGTGCCGTGAGTGAGGCCGTAGCCCGGGCGATGGCCAGTGGGGGCGCTGAACGGCTCGGCGCCGAACTGGCGATTGCGGTGACCGGGATCGCCGGTCCCGCCGGTGGTTCGGCGGAAAAGCCGGTCGGGCTGGTCTACATCGCGACCGCCGTCGAGGGTGACATCGTCGCGCACCGCTATCAGTTTCCCGGGAACCGGCAGGAGATTCGCGCCCGTGCGAGTCAGGCCGCATTGTATCGGCTGCTGCAGCACCTGACTCGGAAGCGGCCGGGCTGAGCGGACGCCCTGCCAAACTGGCGATAGCTGTTCGGCATGTCGGTTGCTGTTATCTTTCGAATTCCAGAAACAGGGCAACCAAGTCAAGTGTTTGAGAATAAAGGTCTTAACACGCCGGGCAACAGCCCAACTCCCGACCCATCGACGGCGGCAGATGCCGGTACGGCGGACGGTGCTCCCGGCCAGCGGTCCGGGGTGCCGATCGAGCCTCCTGCGGCCGCTCTCCAGCGCCTGAACGAGGAGCTCTCCGAGGCGCGCGACCGTCAGCTGAGGCTGGCGGCGGAGTTCGACAACTTCCGCAAGCGGGCGGTCCGGGAGCGGGAAGAGATCACCCAGCGGTCCCAGGCTGCCCTCGCGGTACGGCTGCTTGAGGTCCTCGACGATCTCGATCGGG
>DASPUE010000390.1:0-2134 GCA_035623055.1 Gemmatimonadales bacterium | reverse complement strand
CTCCTGACAGCGAGTGATTGCTCGCTGGCCCGACCCCCAGCCGCCGAAGCCGCTGCTCCGGCGGCTGGGTCTGTTTGGTGATATGGGTTTTCCGGTCCGGTGGACTACGGCCCTGGAACAGGGGTCAACATCGCGCGGATGAACGCGCCGGTGAGCGCGAGCGCTGGCATTGCCGTCGCCAGGGTGAGTTGGTACCAGCGTGGCTGGGAGGCCCCGGCCTGTTTCATCGAGAGAATGCTCATCAGCACCATCACCACCGCCAGCGCGAGGCCGTGCGCAAGCGGAGACCGGCCGGCAATCGCTGCCGTGAGGAAGCCGCCGCACAGGGCGGCGATGGCGCTGGCCGAGAGGTTGGCCGCCAGGTACTCCAGCGGGAGCGGTTCCGAAGAGCCGGTGCGAATCGTTGAGAGCGGCTGTCGCAGGATCACCCGGGCCGCGACGGCGGTGCCGATCATGACGATCACCGCCATCACCAGGAATCCCGCCACCACCGCCAGTACGCTGCGCATCACTGGAGATCCCTCACGTCGGTGAGCCGCCGGGCAGTTTGAAGGTGAACATGGCGGGTGGGTCGGAGAGACGCCGGCCGCCGGCCGCTTCGTACAACTGCATGGCGCCCTGATTGGCCGGGCTGGTGAGCACCCACGCCTCCTTGCAGCCCAGTTTCGGTCCCAGCTCGAACAGGGCCAGGAGCAGGCGTCGCGCCAGCCCCTGTCGGCGGTGCGATGGCGCTACCCCAACCTCATTGATCCACAGTTCGGCGGCCTTGTCCGGGTGCACGTAGTGGACGCCCGAGGCGAACCCGACCACCATGCCAGCGTCGATCGCGACCGCGAGGTGATGACGGGGATCGCGCAGGAACTCGCTCGACAAGGCCGGATCGACGTCCTGGTCGAACACCCCCGGGGCCACCTTGGTCAGTACCGGGGCGTCGGAGGGGCCGAGGATGCGGATTTCGATGGGCATTTTCCTTACCTAGTGGCGAGTACCTAGTAGCGAGTACCTAGTGGCGAGTACCTAGTAGCGAGTACCTGGTAGCGAGTACCTAGTAGCGAGTACCTAGTACTCGGTGAGGAGCATGGGCCGCAAGCGCCGTTGTCGGGTAGACGCCAGTAGGGAATTACCAGTCTCGAGCACGGATGACAAGCGTACTGCATGAATTCTCACTACTTGGGTTGGGGTGCCGATAGTACGGACGAAGTACTAAGCACTCGGTCCTAGGCACTAAGTACTCGCCACTCGCCACTCGCCACTCGCCACTGGCCACTCGCTACTCGATACTCGGTACTAGGTGCCACTCACCACTCGGTACTAGCACTCCCCCAACCTGTGCTCCCCATTACAGCGTCACCCCGGCACAACCGATATAAAGCAATCATGCGGTGTTACGGTGCGATTGTTCTGGCGCTCGTGCTGCTGGTCGGCTGCGGGGAGACGGCGACCGCCCCCGGTCCCTCGAGCGGACTCCCCGGCGGCCCGCCGACCGGCTCGGACCCCGGGCTTGGGGTTGGTGCCGACCTCAACGGACGCCGCCCGTTTCCCGATGACAACCCGTGGAACACTCCGATCGATCAGGCGCCGGTGGACCCCAACTCCGACAGCCTGATCGCGGGAATCGGGCTCGCCAAACCGCTGCATCCCGATTTCGGAGCCAACTACAATGGCGGCCCCTTCGGCATTCCCTACATCGTGGTGGACAGCACCACGCCGTTGGCTCCGGTCTCATTCCAGTATGCTGATGAGAGCGACCCGGGTCCCTATCCCATTCCGCGCAACGCTCCCATCGAGGGCGGAGCATCGAGCACCGGCGACCGACATGTGCTGGTCATCGATCGGGACCGCTGGAAACTGTACGAGCTCTATAGCGCCTATCCACAGGGGAACGGCTGGACCGCCGGCTCCGGTGCCATCTTCGACTTGTCCAGCGATGCGCTCCGGCCCGCCGGATGGACCTCGGCCGATGCGGCGGGGCTGCCGATCTTCCCGGGCCTCGTGCGGTACGACGAGGTGAAGGCGGGAGCCATCAATCACGCCATCCGTGTCACGTTCAGCAAGACGCGCCAGGCCTTCGTCCACCCCGCCACGCACTACGCGAGCTCGAACACCGATGCCGCGGTGCCGGCGATGGGGATCC
>DASPUE010000389.1:0-7118 GCA_035623055.1 Gemmatimonadales bacterium | reverse complement strand
CCAGAACGCGCTGATCTGGGTGAGCACCGCGCCCTTCCGCGGTATCGCCTCGTGCATCACCACGTCGAACGCGCTTACCCGGTCGCTCGCCACCATCAGCAGGTGCTCGCGGTCGGCCTCGTAGACCTCCCGGACCTTGCCCTTCCGGAGGAGGGGCAGCGGCAACTTGCTCTCGGTCAGGACCGGCATCGTCCGATCCCTTCGATCCCTTCCGGGAGGCACCTCATCATACCAGCACCTCCGCGCGCTCCGCCTTCGCGGCGAAGGGCGTGGCCCGTTGCACCAGCGGAGCGAGATACTCTGACAGGAACTCCCCGACCTGCACCTTGGAGCGGCCGGTATACTTGCTCGGATCCAGCTCCCCGCGAAGCTTTGCCGTCGGGATCTTCGCGAAGGTGTGATCGGCAGCGAGCCGCTCCAAAAGCCGGTTCGGCTCGCCTCGGCTTACCTCGTCGGCCGTCGCAAGGCTGTTCTGCCGGATAACCTCGTGAAGCATCTGCCGGTCCCCACCGGCCTCCACGCCGAGCATGATCCACCGCTCGGTCGCCATGAAGGGCATCTGGTCGTCGACGTGCTTGCGGATGACGCTTTCCCGGACCTCGAGCCCGCCGGCGATGTTCTGCGCCAGATTGAGAATCGCGTCGGCTCCCAGGAATGCTTCGGGCAAGGTGAGTCGCCGATTGGCCGAATCGTCCAGCGTCCGCTCGAGCCACTGCGATGCCGCGGTATTGGCCGTGTTGGCCTGCAGGCTCATGACGAACCGCGCGATCCCCGTGATCCGTTCCGCCCGCATCGGGTTCCGTTTGTAGGCCATGGCGCTCGAGCCGATCTGATCCTTCTCGAACGGCTCCAGGACCTCCCCCTCGTGCTGCAATAGCCGGAGATCACCGGCCATCTTCGCCGCCGACTGCGCGATGCCGGAGAGTGTGTCCAGGATGACGCTGTCTCCCTTGCGGGTGTAGGTCTGCCCGGTCACCGGGTACACCCGCGGCAGCCCGAGCTTCTCCGCGATCCGCCGCTCCAGCTCTCGCACCTTATCGTGGTCGCCCTTGAACAGCTCGAGGAAGCTGGCCTGGGTCCCGGTCGTCCCCTTGCAGCCGCGGAGCCGGATGGTCTCCAGCCGGTGCACCATTTCCTCGACGTCCAGCGCGAAGTCCTGCATCCACAGGGTGGCGCGCTTGCCCACGGTGGTCAGCTGCGCCGGCTGGAAGTGGGTGTACGCCAGACAGGGAAGACCCGCGTACGAGCGCGCGAACCGCTCCAGCAGCCCCAGCACCGCCAGCAGCCGGCCGAGCAGCAGCCGGAGGCCTTCGCGCTGTATGAGCACGTCGGCGTTGTCGGTGACGAATGCGCTGGTGGCGCCCAGGTGAATGATCGGCCGCGCCGCGGGCGCCTGGTCGCCGAAGTGATGCACGTGGGCCATGACGTCGTGCCGGAACCGCTTCTCGTACTCCGCCGACTGGCTCGGCTCCGCCGTGTCGAGATTGGCGCGCATCTCCCGGAGCGCCGCTTCGGGGATGTCGAGCCCCAGCTCCTGCTCACTCTCGGCGAGCGCCAGCCACACCCGCCGCCACAGCCCGATCCGATGCGGTTCGCCCCACAGCCGCTGCATCGCGGCTGAGGCGTATCGGGTCCCGAGCGGGGAGCGGTAGCGATCGTCGCTCATCGGAACTCGAGGTCGGTGTACACGATGGAGCCCTCGCGCTCGAGATAGACCCGCACCGCCTGCTGCGGCTTGAGTCCTTCGATCACAGTGCGGACGTCGTCGGCGCTCGCGATGCGGCGCCGGTTCATGCCCACAATGACGTCGCCTTCCTGCAGCCCCGTCGCGCCGGCGAGCTGTTTGGAGATCCGGAAGATCAGTGCGCCCTTGTCCGACTGCACGCTCTTCTCGGCGCGGATCTGGTCGGTGAGGGTCACCAGCTGCAGATCCTTGAGGACGGTGACCTTCTCGGCTGTCGAAGTCGGCAGATCTCCCGACACCAGCGAGACAGCGCGCTCGCGGCCGTTCCGCTTGGCGACCAGTCTCACCGTGGCGCCGACGCCGAGGTCGAGCTTGACCGCTTCCCAGTCGAGATAGTTCCGGAGCTGCCGGTCGTTGGCACGGGTGAGGACATCTCCCGTGGCGAGGCCCGCCTTGTCTGCCGGGCCGCCGGAGACCACGTTGGTCACCAGCACTCCGCCGGCAGTCTTCCAGTCGCGCAGACTTTCCGCCCCCGCCACATCGAAGCCCACCCACGCGCGGCGCACCGAGCCGGTGCGGATGATCTCATCCGCGACCCGTAGCGCCCGCTCGATGGGGATCGCGAAGCCCAGGCCGATCGATCCGCCACTTTGCGAGAAGATCGAGCTATTGACCCCGATCACCTCGCCCAGCGCGTTGGCGAGCGGCCCGCCAGAGTTGCCCGGATTGATCGACGCGTCGGTCTGGATCATGTCGAGATACAGCCCGCTCTGATCCCGGCCCGGCAGGATATTGCGGTTCACCGCGCTTACCACCCCCGCGGTCACCGACGGCTCGGCGTTGCCTAGGAGATAGACGAAGGGATTGCCCAGGGCGACGACCCATTCGCCGATCATCAGGTCGGTGCTCTTGCCGACGGTAACCGGGTGAAGGCCCTTCTGGTCGATGCGGATGACGGCGATGTCGGTGAGCGGGTCCTCGCCGAGCAGCTTGGCCGGCAGGTCGCTCCCGTCGGGGAGGCTCACGATGATCTTGTCGGCCCCGCTCACCACATGCTGGTTGGTGAGGATGATGCCGTCGGGGCGGATCACGAAACCGGTGCCGAAACTCTGCTGCTCCCTCGGCGATTGCGGGACGAAGAAGAAATCGAAGGGCGACTGAGCCACCACCTGCCGGGTGCTGGTCACTGTGACCGAGACCACCGAGGGCGACACCTTCTCGGCCGCTTCGACGATCGCAGTGCGGCGGGAGCCCGCGGTTGCATCGGAGGTAGCTACTCGCGCAGTCCGTTGCGCTTGCAGGGTTTCGACGAACTCGGTGCCGTGCTCGCCCCTGCCACAGCCGGCCAGCGCCAGAAGGGTGAGCAGCGTGAGGTTCGGAGCTCTACTCATCGAGCCACCTCCGTCCCTCGCATCACCTGACCGGTCACGGTGCCTTCCATCCGACCGTCCGGCTGCAGATACCAGTCCGCAGGATACTCTGCGCCCACGAAGTAGAGCCCTTGGGGCGGCGCCGGCGGGCTGGTGGCCTGGTTGTCTGCGCTCGTAAGCAGGGTAGCCATGTCCTCGATGGGACGCCGGCCGAGGCCGATGTCGACCATGGTGCCTACCAGGAAGCGAACCATGTGGTGGAGGAAGCGGTCTGCCTCCACGTGAAAGCGGAAGCCCCGGTCCTGGTCCCGGGGCTCCCATTCCGCTCGCCGAACGCTGCACTCGTATGGGCGTCCGGGGTGCGCCCCCGAGGTGGCCTGGATGCCGTCCTCCGGCACCGGTCGCCGCACAGCAAAGGCAGGGAACTCGTGCGTCCCGACGATCATGGCCGCCGCCCGTTCGAGTCGCCCGCCGTCCAGCGGGCGGGCCAGCGCCCATTCGTACGGTCGGCGGAAGGGTGACGCCGAGGCGTCGTCGGTGCCGATGTCGTAGCGGTAGCGCCGGCCGGTCGCGCACTTGCGGGCGTGGAATCCGGGCCGCATCTCACTCAGACTCTCCACCCAGCAATCCGGCGGCAGCAGGGCGTTAAGCGCTCGGCGCAGGCTCTCGGCAGTCCACTTCTCTGGTACCGCGAAGCTCACTCCCATTCCCTTGGCGTGCACCCCGGCGTCGGTCCGGCCCGCGCCATGCGCCACGATCCGCCGGCCTCCCAACTGCTCCAGGACCCGCTCGATCTCGGCCTGAACCGTCCGGCTTTCCGGCTGCCGCTGCCAGCCCGCGAAATCGCGGCCATCGTAATGCAGGAGGGCCAGATAGGTCCGGCTCATGAGGCCCGAAATATAGCCGGGGGGGAAGGGGATTCCCTAGGCCGCCTGGTCCGCGCCGACTCGGCACCTCGAGCGGTCGGCTGTATCTTCCGCTTCCCATGCAATCGCCACTTCACGCCGCGATCCGCGAGGTCTCCGAGGGCCGTCACCTCACTGCCGAACAGGCGGCGGAGGCCTTCGGGGTGATCATGCGCGGCGAAGCGACGCCCGTGCTCATCGCGGGCCTCCTTATGGGCCTCCGGGCCAAGGGCGAAACCGCCGACGAGATCGCCGGTGCCGCACTCGCGCTCCGCACCGCGATGGTTCAGGTGCGTCCGGGGGCCGGACCACCGGTGGTCGACACCTGTGGCACCGGCGGGGGTGGGGTCAGCACCTTCAACCTTTCGACCGCCGCGGGATTCCTCACCGCCGGCGCCGGGGTCCGCGTCGCCAAGCATGGCAACCGGAGCTACACCTCCAAGTGCGGCAGCGCCGATGTGCTCGAGGCCCTCGGGGTCGACATCGGAGTCGCGGCCGATCGTGCTGCGCAGCTGCTCGATCGCGCCGGCATGGTGTTCCTGTTCGCGCCCAACTACCACCCGGCCATGCGTCACGTCGGTCCCACTCGCAAGGAGCTGGGCGTCGCGACCATCATGAATCTGCTTGGCCCCCTGGCCAATCCGGCGGGGGTCACCCGGCAGGTTATCGGGGTCGCCGATCGGGCTCGCGCTCCCCTCCTGGCGGAGGCGCTCCTCCGGCTGGGCGCGGAGCATGCTCTGGTGGTGCACGGCGAGGTGGGCATGGACGAGATCAGCCCCATGGGGCGGACCTCGGTGTGGGAGGTAAAGGAAGGGGAAGTGACCACCTGGAACCTGGAGCCGGCCAAGCTGGGCCTCGGCTGGGATCAGGTGAGCGATCTGGCCGGTGGCGAACCGCGGCACAACGCCGAGCGGATCGAGCGGATCCTCACCGCCGGTGTCGCCACCCGTCCCGGCGATTCCGCGGACGAGGGATCCCGGCGCGCGGTGGTCCTCAACGCCGCGGGCGCGCTCCTCGTGAGCGGGCTCGCCGATTCATTCGTGGATGCGACGGGGATGGCGGCCGCAGCGCTGCGGTCCGGCAAGGCCTTCCGAGTGCTGGAGCGACTCCGGGGTAGGGACTGACTGAACGAGGGATCTGATCCGAGCGAGGCGATCTGCCTGCCGGTCTACTGCGCTCCTGCCTCCAGCTCTTCCTGCCGCGGTACGTGGTCTCCGTGCAACCAGAGCATCATGAGTCCCATGACCCCCCAGACCAATTCGCGCAGCCTGGTGACGACAGCCACGAAGACCCCGTGCTCGGCGCCGAGTCCGAGCAATCCGAACACCAGGTAGAGGCCTCCCTCCCGCGCTCCCAGCTCCATCGGCAGGAAGAAGAGCAGGTTGCTCACCGTGGTGGTGAGCGCGAAGGCGATAAACGCCTCGGGAATCCGGATCCCGAGCCCGAGCCCCCAGAACAGCACCACCAATTCGAACGGCATCACGCAGCGGCTCAGGAACTCCAGGCCAAAGGCGCGCCAAAACCGGCCGGGATGCTCGTGATAGAGAGTGGTGATCTGGTCATCCATCTCGCGAAGCATCGGCCGCTTGTGCTCGAGCCGGCGCCCCAGTCGGCGAATGAGCGGGATGAGCAGCAGCAGATCCAGCCCTGCCTCCAGGATCCCCTCATGGTGGCGACGCACCAGGAACCAACCCACCCCGATCCCGAACAGCGCGGTGAGCAGGAGCAGGGCGATCGCCGGCGCAGTACGTGGCAGCATGAAGGCGGCAGGAATCAGCGCCAGCAGCACGAACACCATGTGCGCCAACGAATGCAGCAGGCGGTATTGCACCACCGCGCCGACGGCACGTTGCCGGCCCAGCCACGGCACCAGCGCGAAGGCGCGATACCCTTCGCCGCCGAGGCCCGCCACCGGCGTGATGTAGTTGATCCCGAAGCTCGCCGCGGTGATGACCCAGGTTCGCAGGAACCCCGGGCGGGCCGGCTCCAGCCCCAGCATCGTGTAGGAGGCCGCGGCGTTGAAGGTGTAGACGATCCCCCAGACGATCGAGGCGGGAAGCATCAGCCATCCCGCCGTCACCAGCTGCGCCAGCACCACCGACGGCCCGACATGGGCCACGATCAGGGTGGCGAGCCCTAATCCAATCAGGAACAGCACCACCCGAAGCCCGACGCTCACGCGCTCGATCCGAATGCGAGGCGTTGGCCCGACTGCGCCGACCGGTAGGCCAGCGAGAGCACCTCGGCTACGCGGGAGAGATCCGCGAGATGCGCGGCGCCGTCCTGTTGCTCGATGGCGGTGAGGAACTCACGGAATAGCGCCTGGAACCAGCCGGCGTAGGCCTTCTTGTCGAGCGCGGCGGTGAAATCGAGGTGCTCGTGGCGGGCGCCGGTCTCCAGCCGGAGCTCCCCGCCACGCCATTCCAGCTCTCCCGCCTCGCCGATGAACCGGATCCGGTTCTCACGGGAGGCGCCTGCCCAGGTGAGAAACAGCGTGCCCGCTCGTCCCCCGAAATCGAGGAGCACCTGGGCCGTGTCCTCCACATCGTAGTCGGTGTGGCGCAGCCGGGCCGTCCATGCCTGGACCGTGGCGGGCGGGCCAGCCACGTCCATCAGCAGATAGAGCAGGTGGGTCCCATGATCGAGCAGCACTCCACCCAGGCTGGTGTTCCCCTGTCCCCGCCAGGGAACGCCGGGCCCTGCACTCCCTGCGTCAGCGTGCGGGCGGTAGACCTGGAACTCGGCGAGGTGCCAGCGTCCGATAGCGCCCTCCTCGAGCCAGCGCCGGACCTGCAGCCACGCGGGGTTGAAGCGGTGCTGATGGCAGGGAAAGACCACGCGGCGGGCCTGCCGGGCGGCGTCGCTGATCCGCCGCGCCTCGGCGACATCGAGGGCGACCGGCTTCTCGCACAGCACGTGGCAGCCGTGCTCCAGTCCCCAGAGCACCAGCTCGACGTGCGTCGAGGTTGGGGTGCAGATGTCGATGAAGTCGATCCGGTCGAGCCCCTTGAGATCGCTGGCATCCCCTACGACCGGGATGCCTTCGATCGTGGTCCCCGCGAAGCGCGGATCGACCGCGGCCACTACTTCGATGGCCGCCCCTTCCGCCGCCAGTCCGCGGATCGCTGGCAGGTGAGACTGCTGCGCGATCCCGCCGAA
>DASPUE010000388.1:0-2037 GCA_035623055.1 Gemmatimonadales bacterium | reverse complement strand
GGCGGTAATGGGGGAACCGCTCACCGAGAGTCACGTAGTAACTGACTCCCGAAACCTCTGCCGCCCAACACTGGCTCAGCGCACGCTGAACGACATCCACATCCACCATGGAGTGCTCCCATCGCTGCCCGTCCGTAGTCTACGGACCGGCCGCAGATCGGGGAGAGCGCGGCATCCCAGCGGGCATCGTACCGGGCCGCCAGCTGTGGCTCATGTTGGCCCGCAACATCGACGTTGTCCCGGCGCCGTCGGTCCCGCCGTCCGTCGTCCTCGTCGCCCTGGGTCGCCCTGGGCGCGCCTGCTCGCCGTCGTGGTCGCGGCGATTCCGGGCCGGATCGCCTCCACCACCCGGGCGCTGTGGCGCTTCGCCAGGAACAGGCGTCGACGCGTCTAATCCGAGAGCCGCTCGATGCTGACTCGACCACCAGGTGCGTGCCGCTCGCCAGCATCGGCCGGCGGGCCTACTCGCACCGGTCACGCCGCCGGTGATTCAGGGCGGCTTCGGCTCTCCCGAACTGGCCTGGGCATGCATCCCCGGGTACGCGCCTCCGGCAGGGATGATCGTCACGGCTCCTCATCCACCACTCATGACAACGAGCGGATGAGGGTGTCGTGTGGGTCTTCGGACTCGGTCTGACTCTATTTCCGGCTGGCGCTTCGGCTGCCTTACAACTGATCTGTCGACCGAGTCCGATGGTCCACGCGGCCCGTGCCGGTCGGGCGGACGTGACCTAATAGGAGCCTGGCTAGAGGCCCCATCCCTGTCCTGTCCGCCGTCCCGGTCGGTGCGGCCACCCTGCTGTGGCTGGAAACCGACGAGAGGATGGCTATGTCCACAATGACAGACACGACGCGTCGCGTCACGGCCGGTGTCGACACCCACCGCGACGTGCACATGGTGGCGGTGCTCGACGAACGCGGCGCCGAGCTGGGCTGTGCGCCCTTCGCCGCGGATCCCGCCGGCTATCGCAAGGCGCTGGCCTGGGTGCGGGGTTTCGGGCCCATCGAGCGCATCGGGGTCGAGGGCACCGGAAGCTATGGGGCCGGGCTGACCCGTTACTTGCACAACCAGAAGGTCGAGGTGGTCGAGGTGAGCTGTCCCGACCGCCGTCGGCGCCGCAGCCACGGCAAGTCTGATCCGGTCGATGCCGTGGCCGCCGCAAGGGCGGCGCAGTCGGGGGAAGCAACTGCCCAACCCAAGACCCGGACCGGAAATGTCGAGGCCATACGGGCGCTTCGCATGGTTCGGCGCTCGGCCGGCCACAGCCGCACCGACGCCATCAACCAGATGCGGGCCCTCGTGGTCACCGGGCCCGAGCCACTGCGAGCGGCGTTCCGAGACACCACCGTCTGGCAGATGGTGAGCGCCGCGGCTCGGATGCGTCCGGGGGATCCCACGACCCCCGTGGGTGCCACCAAGTTCGCACTGCGGCAGTTGGCCCGCAGGATCCAGGGCCTCGAGGAGGAGATCGAGACCCTCGATGCCATCCTCGCTCCCCTCGTGCGGGCCACCGCCCCCGATCTCGTCGCCCGACATGGCCTCGGCCCTGACACCGTCGGCGCGCTTCTCGTCTCCGCCGGAGACAACCCCGAGCGGCTGCGCAAGGAATCGTCCTTTGCCCACATGTGCGGGTCGTCTCCCATCGACGCGTCTTCGGGGCTCGTCACCCACAAGCGCCTCAACCGAGGCGGGGACCGCTCCGCCAACCAGGCCCTATGGCGCATCGTGATGGTCCGGATGGTGTCGGACCCCCGGACCCGCCACTACGTCGAGCGGCGCACCAAGGAGGGCAAGTCCAAGAAGGACATCATCCGGTGCCTGAAGCGTTACGTGGCCCGGGAGGTCTACCCCTACCTCGTCGAAACCGGCCCTTGACAATCGATAGGAGCATCAGTTGCGAGTGGGTGCTACCTCACCCCTGAACGGTGATGATGACCCCGCCGACGAGGCCCGAACACCCCGTTCCGCTGCACTCGTAGTACCAAGCAAGCCTTGATTGCCCATCGCCAACGGCGGTGAACATGGCCGTGTACGTC
>DASPUE010000387.1:0-2706 GCA_035623055.1 Gemmatimonadales bacterium | reverse complement strand
CGCAGAAGGATGTAACCGAGGTCGCCCGGATCCTGACCGGATGGAGTATCGAGTCACCCGATCGAGGTGGCGGCTTCGTGTTCCGCGCGCGGGCCCACGATTTCGGCGCTAAGACCGTCCTCGGCGTCCGCTTTCCGCCGGGACGCGGCGAGGACGAGGGGGTCAGCCTGCTCAAGATGCTGGCCCACCACCCAGCGACCATCCATCATCTCAGCCGGAAGTTGTGCGCCCGGCTGGTGGCAGATGAGCCCCCCGATGGCTGCGTGGACGCCGCGGTTTCCGCCTGGCAGCAGTCGGACGGTGACGTCCTGGCGGTGCTCCGCGCCATCGTCCACTCGCCGGAGTTCTGGTCCCCGCGCGCGACAGACAACAAGGTCAAGTCGCCCCTGGAGTTCGTGGCCAGCGCCGCCCGGGCGCTCCGGGTCGAGCCCGACACCTCGCCCGCCCTGGCGCAGACCGTCGCGAAGCTGGGCCAGCCGCTCTTCCTGCAGGCCTCCCCCGCCGGCTATCCCGAGCGTCAGGAGGAATGGGTCAACAGTGGAGCGCTGCTCGACCGAATGAACCTGGCAGTAGGGCTCGCGGCCGGCCGTGTCGGCGGCAGCCGACCCGACCTGGGGCAGATCTTCCCTGATGCCGCCCGCCCGGAGGCGTTGCTCGACACCTTGAGCCACCAGCTCTTTGCGAACCGCATGTCCGCACGGACGCGAGAGGCCATCCTTCACGAGCTCTCCGACATCCCCGATCCGGACGAGGCCAGGCGTCTCGCGACGGGGCTCGCCCTCGGCAGCCCAGAATTCCAGAGACAGTGAGTGCCCACCTCATGACCATCTCACGACGATTCTTCCTTCGTGCCGGAGGTCTCGCCCTGGCGAGCTTCGGGCTGGAGCCGCTCTTCCTGGCGCGCGCGGCGTACGCGGCCGCGCCCAAGCGGCCCCCGGGGCGCCGCGTGCTGGTGTGCCTGTTCCAGCGCGGCGCCGTGGACGGACTCAGTATGATCGTCCCGCACGGCGATCCATCGTACTACCGTGACCGCCCCCGGATCGCGATCCCCCGGGACCGCCTCATCGACCTCGATGGCCACTTTGGGTTCCACCCCGCACTCGCCCCACTCAAGCCTTGGTGGGACAACGGCAGTCTCGCCGCGATTCACGCCGTGGGATCTCCAGACAACACTAGGAGCCATTTCGATGCTCAGGACTACATGGAGAGCGGTACGCCCGGGGTGAAGGCGACCTCCGATGGATGGCTGAACCGCTACTGCCAGCATCAGCAGGAGCACAATGCGACTGCCTTCAGGGCCGTGGCCTTTGGACCCGAGCTTCCACGCATCCTGGCTGGCAGCGCGCCCGCGCTCGCCATCGGGAACCTCCAGACCTTCGGCATCCAGGCCCGGCGGCCAGCGGTTCGCGATCGACTCACTCGTGCGTTCGAGGCGATGTACGCCGCCCCGGAAACCGGTCTCCTCGCCAGCTCGGCCGCCGAAGGGTTCGAAGCCGCCAAGATGTTGGGACAACTCGACCCGGAGGCGTACCGGCCAGAGCACGACGCGGAATACCCGAAGGGCGGCCTGGGGCGCTCGCTCGCGCAGATCGCGCAATTGATCAAGGCAGACGTCGGCGTCGAAATCGCCTTCGCCGACCTCGGCGGCTGGGACACCCATGTGAACCAGGGAGCATCAGAGGGTCAGCTTGGAAACCGCCTCACCGAGCTCGCGTCCGCGCTGGGCGCGTTCGCCGACGACCTGGGAGAACGCATGCGGGACGTCGTCGTGCTCACGATGTCGGAGTTCGGCAGAACGGTCAGGGAGAACGGCAGCGGCGGAACGGATCACGGTCACGGAACGGCGATGTTCCTGCTCGGCGGGCCGGTGCGCGGCGGGCGGGTCCTGGGACGCTGGCCGGGTCTGGCCGATGAGGCACGATTTGAAGGACGCGACCTCGCCGTCACCACCGATTTTCGATCGCTCTTCGGCGAGGTCCTCTCTCGCCACCTGGGGCTGCCAGATCTGGGCACCGTGTTTCCGGGGTTTACCGGTGGTGGATTCCCTGGAGGAATCGCAACCTGAATGCGCGGCGGTCCGGCTAGGGATGGCGCTCAGGTGACCCACTGGCCGCCCAGCGATCGACCGTGGTGGCCCGCAGCTTCCGGTCCTCCTCGCCCAGTCTCCGGATTTCTCCCATGACGAACTCGGCCAGTTCCCGGTACAGGCCTGCGCTCGGCCGACGCTCCAGAAAAGTCTGGTAGTCGAGCGGGGGACCGAACCGGATGCGAATCGGCTCACCGGCCGAAGAGCGCCGGCGCAGGATTTCCCGGGCATTGTTCCCAAGCCCGGCGATGAAGACCGGCACCACCTCCGGCCGAGCTTCCACCAGCAGGCGACCGATCCCCGGTCGAGCAGGGAGGAAGCTGTAGGGGTCCCGGTCCCGGTTGCGAGTTCCCTCGGGATGAAATCCCACCAGTTGCCCCGGTCGCTCCCGGCACAGCCACGCGAGTTGGGTTAGCGCCCACTGGTCGAACCGCCGGCTCCGGGAGTTGTGGAAGAACGGCGGGTACATCGACCAGAACGCGGCGAGACAGTTGAGGACGACGCCGCCCACCCGCTGGTAGAAGTAGCGCCCGCGCACCGGAAAGTTGATCGCTCGCCACCCCGGGACGCGTGTGAACAGCACGCTCATGACGACGTAAAAGTCGAACAGCGAGCGGTGA
>DASPUE010000386.1:0-9972 GCA_035623055.1 Gemmatimonadales bacterium | reverse complement strand
GACCCGCGCACCGCCGCGCAGCTCGTGGCGCCCGGGGAGGAGCCGCTCTTCTTCGACGACGTGGGTTGCCTCGCGCGGTACCTCGCCGAGCACGCGGTGGGGCGGCGGGCCATGGCCTACGTCGCCGACCACCGGACCGGGGCGTGGGTGGCGGCCTCGCGCGCCGTCTACGCGAACCAGCCCTCGGCATCCACCCCGATGGGCTCGCACCTGCTCGCCTACCGCGACGCCGCCTCGCGCGATGCCGACCCCTCGGCGCGGGGCAGCCGGGCCGTCGGCCTGGCGGACGTCTACGGGGCGGCGCGCCCTCCGGAGGCACCGTGAGCCCGCTCCTCCTGGTGGCCCGTCAGGAGCTGCTCCTGGCAGCCCGGGCCCGGTCCACGCAGATCTTCGCCGGGGTGTTCGCAGTGCTGGCGCTCGGGGTGGCGAGCTCGGGCTACGTGCTCACCGGCGGCGTCGGCGTGCAGGACTTCGCCCGGACCGCCGCCTCGCTGGTGCAGCTGGTGTTGCTCGTCGTCCCCCTCATGGCGCTGCTCCTCGGGGTGGTGGCCCTGTCCGGCGAGCGCGGCTCCCTGGAGCTTCTCTTCGCCCAGCCGCTCGCCCGCCGGGACATCCTCCTCGGCAAGCTGCTCGGCCTGCTCGCCGCCCTGGCCGGTGCGGAGGCCATCGGCTTCGGCGCCGCCGGGGTGCTCATCTACTGGAAGACGGACGAGGTCGGGCTGTCCAGCTACCTCCTGCTCGTGGCCGGCGCGGGGGTGCTCACCGCCATCTTCCTCGGCATCGCCGGGGCCATCGCCAGCGGCACCCCCGGCCGGAGGCGCACCCGCGCCCTGGCGCTGGCACTGGTGGTCTGGTTCTGCGCCGTGGTCTTCCTCGACCTCTTGGCGCTGGGGTTGTGCACGCTCCTCCCCTCGGGCACGGCCTCGCGCCTGCTCATCCTGTCGGTGCTGGTGAACCCCGCGTCGGCGCTGCGCACCGCCGAGCTGCTCCTGCTCGAGGGAACCGCCGCCTTCGGCGCGGCCTCCCTGGCGCTGCTGCGATTCACCCACGGGGCGCTGGGTGCGGGCCTGGCGCTGGGAGGGAGCCTCCTGGTGTGGCTGGTGGCCCCGGTGCTGGTGGCCATGCGCCGGCTTCGCGCGGCCGACCTGTGATGCCGGCCCAGGCTCAGCCGGCAGGGCGGGGCGCGCCCTCGCGGTAGATCCACGCCCCGACGAGGACGGCGATGACCATCGGGATCAGCCCGTAGAGCGACCAGAGGAGGGCGAAGCGGCGCCCGAACCACTCCATGGGAATGAGCCCCAGGAGGGGAATGGGAATCACCAGGACCCAGGTGGCCACGGCGGCGATGACCGCGGTGCGGGGACCGGCGCCGAAGCGGGGGCGGATGGCGGCGTAGAGCCACACCGCGACCAGCGCCTTGGCCAGGTCGTAGCTGAGGAAGTACAGGGGATGGGTACCCCCGGGGTCGGCCACCCTCCGGCCGAGCCCGGCCATCACCTGCGCCCACCAGTCCTTGAGCAGGACACCGTGGACGATGCCGTCCCCGAGGAAGCACAGGATGCCGGCGACGATTCCTCCCACCACGACCCGACCGATGTTGATTCCACCCATGGCGAGCCCTCGCTGGGCGGTGGTGTAGACCTCTCGGGTCCCAGAGCGCAACCAGGACAGCCGGGGCCGGCGGACCCGGGGAGGAGTCCGCACCGCGGCTCGCGTGCTCCCCGCTCTCTCAGGCGGTCAGCATCGCGACCAGGCGGCTCACGTCCGGAGTGCGCTCCAGCGCGGTGACCAGCTCGACGACGGCGTCGGTCTTGCCCCTCGGCCATCGGGCGAACTCGGCGCAGCCGCGGAACTTGTCGGCCACCTCGCCGAAGCTCATCGGGTTGCTCGGGCTACCCTTGGCGAAATCGGCTCGACCGGACAGCACCCGTCCGTCGCGCAGGTGGATCTCGAGAATGCTGGTCATCTTGTCGAAGCCGGCTCGCTCCGCCTCGGGGTGGACGTGGAAGCTCACGCGGCCGAGCATCTGCTGGACGTCCGCTCGCTGGACCACCGCGTCCCGGTACTCGCCCAGCCCTGCCCGCCGCTCCAGGAGCAGGATGGCGAGGCCGAACTCCATGCTGAATTTCGCCTGGAGTCCCGTGGTCGGGTGGTGGTGGAGCAGGGTGGAGACCATCTTGCTGTTGCCGCCGACGTCGATCCGCTCCACGTCCGCTGGCTTGAGGTCGTGCTCGCGCACCAGGCGCATCATCTCGCCCATGGCCGGGTGCGTGAGCGAGCCGGAGGGATGGGGCTTGATCGACACGCCGGGCGAGGCGAACGTCCACGGCCTTCCCAGCCGGCCCATGATCGCCCCGGGATCGAAGCCACCCCCGGCCGCCTGGAAAAATCCGTACCGGGCCTCGAGGATGTTCGGGGCGGCGGTCCAGCCCAGCGCCGCCAGGTCGGCGGCCACGACGCCCGCCTCCGCGGCGTGACCGGCGTGGAACGGCTTGGTCATCGTGCCGAAGTTCTCGCGCAGCCCCCCGGCCTCGGCGGCGGCGATGCCCAGCGCATAGGCCGTCCGGACCGGGTCGAGCTCCCGAAGCCTGGCGCAGGCCGCGGCGCTCCCCAGCGAGCCGATGGTTCCGGTGCTGTGGAATCCATCCCCGTAATGCCGGGGCGAGATCGCCTCTGCGATCTTGCACTCGACCTCGACGCCGAGGAGGAAGGCGGTCAGCAGGTCCTTCCCCGAGCGGCGCTCGGCCTGGCACAGGGCCAGCGCCGGCGGCAGGACCGGCGCGGTGGGATGGGTCAAGAGGCCGTAGACGCGGTCCGGAGCGACGGCCAGCTGCGTGTCGTCGTAGTCGTCGGCATGGATGAAGCAGCCGTTGGCGAAGGCGGCCAAGCGCGGCGAGGTGCGGAGCGCCGTTCGGATGACGCTGCACCTTCCCGCGCCCGCTCCCTGGGCCTCCACGTACCTCGTCAGCGGGACGCCCAGGGTCGACACCGATCCGGCGAGCGCGAGCCCGAGTCCGTCCAGGATCGACTTCTTGCCCAGCTCGAGCACCTCGGGAGGGATGTCCTCGAAGCGGAAGTCGACGATGAACGCCGAGACGTCGCGGGTGACCTCGGGGGCAGAGGCGGCGTCCAGCGGTGCGTCCCGCCCACTCGCCCCGGGCGTCGCCGACGCCACGCTCACCTCACCGCCTGGGCGGGCGAACGCCAGTCCAGCGGTCAGGATGGAGTTCCTGCAGAAGTCGCGCCGGTTCATCGAGGGCCTCCTGATGGCTGCTGGAGCCCGCGGCCGGTGACGTCACCGGTGAGGGTCCTCCCGTGAGAGCAGTCGGGCGGCATTCTCCATTCCCATCTTCCGCTGGAGCTCCGAAGGGAGGCGATTGAGCAGGGCGGTGATCGCCTCCCAGCGCTGGGTGCCCGACGCGGGCTCGGGGTAATGCTGGTCCGTGCCCACCACGAACCGGTCCGGGAAGTCACGGAACAGCGCGAGCCACTCCGGGCTGAGGGAGGGATCGGGGCCGGGCCCGAGTGGCGGGTTCCTGCCCGGCTTCGCAGGATCGACCTTCACGTCCATGGAGAGGTTGGGGTGGGCTTGCAGGAGTCGCCGGCACAGCGCCGGGGTGCGTTCGCCCGTGCCATCCCAGCCGGCGTGCGCCCAGATGATCCTTGACCGGGGATTGTGCGCCAGCAGCCGCTCGAACGCGTCGACGTTGGCCGCCGCCTCCGACTTGCCCGGCGACGACCCCATCCCGGCGGGGAGCGGCATCACCCGCGCGATCGCCTCCATGTGCAGGACGATCGGCACCCGGTGCTCGGCGGCGATGTCGGCGAGCAGGAGGAAGAGCGGATGGTCCGGCGGCGCCGACTGATAGGGCGTCGCTCCCGGGAAGTGCTCGGCCGCCAGCTCCCCGAATCCGGCGACGCCCTGCCGAAGCAGCTGCTCGGCTCGCTCCCGGAAGCGCCGCTGGACCGCCGGACCCGCATCGCCAGTCCGCACCGCCTCGTGGATCATCGGGTTCAGCGTCCCGCCTCCCCCGAAGGCCACCAGCCTGTCTGCGTGGCCGGCGATGGCCGGCAGGAGCAGCTCGGCGTCGTAACGGCCGCGATCCGATTCGGTGAACGGCGGGGGGAGCAAGACGATGCGCACCGCGTTCTCGCCTGGCATCGCCCGGAGCGCGGCCTGGACGGCGCGCACCGGGTCGTCGATCTCGATGTGCGCGTGCATGTCCACGAACGGCAACAGCGCCGCGTGGCGCTCCACCTCCGCAGGGTGCCCCCCTTCCGGGGCCGAGTGGGCGGTGGACGGGCCCGCTCCGATGGCGAGGGACGCCGCGCCGAGCAGCAGGAGGTGGCTCACCCCCGACGAAGAAGCGGGGCCAGTCATTTCCGGTCGAGGTGGAGAGCTGGGGAACTAGGATTCGAACCAGGAAACGGCAAGAGAAAGACTAAGTGAGTATGGGCAGTTGGCCGCCAACTCACCGAAAATACTCATCCCGCATAGGTTCGAATGGGTTCGTGTTGGGTTTGGTGGCGGCTCGTTTGACGGCCGAGCGCAACACTGGTGCAACACGTCTCTTGGTCTCGTCCGGCACCTCGAGAGTCTTGGCCTCTTCGTCTCCAGCCACCGGTCACGCGCGCCAGGATCGGAGCCCATGCCGCTTAAGGATGCGGTGGAGGTGAACCCTATCGACGCGCGCGGCATCGGCGGCTCGTGCAACGTTGCCCTGGTGGCGCTTCAGGAGCGCGAGCACGTACGCACGATCAAACGCCTCCAGCGAGCGCCGCCGAGCTTCAGAGTAGGGAACTGCAAGATCGACGCTTTCCGCGCCTTGCGCTCCCTGAAGGTGCACACCTTCATCGGGCTGGAACTCCTCCTCGAGGGCCAGACACCGCTCCAGGTGATTGCGCAATTCCCTGACATTTCCCGGCCACGAGGCGCGACTGAGCCGCTCGACGAACGCTGGCTCGAGCAGTCGCGCTCGCCATCGCTCATCTCCCGCGAGCGAATCGAGCAGCCGGGGGACGATGAGCGGGATGTCTTCTGGACGCTGCCGCAACGATGGCAGAGTGACGCGAAGCACTGCCAGTCGAAAATAGAGATCGGCGCGAAATCGACCTTCGTTGACTTCACACCGGAGATCGCGGTGCGTCGCCGCAATGACTCGTACGTCAACTGGGATTTGCGCGTTGGTCCCCACCTTGCGGATTTCACCTGACTCCAGGACGCGCAGGAGCTTCGGCTGAAGGTCGAGCGGCACCTCACCCACCTCATCGAGGAGGACGGTTCCTCCGTCGGCTTCCTCGAACACACCCACGCGCTGGGTCACCGCCCCTGTGAAGGCACCCCGCTCATGGCCAAAGAGCTCCGACTCGAGAAGGTTACCGGGAAGTGTGCCGCAGTCCACGACCAGGAACGGGTGATCGCGCCGGGTGCTTGCCTGGTGAATCGCGGAGGCGGCGTCGGTCTTTCCGGTGCCCGTCTCCCCTTCGAGGAGAATGCTTACGTCAGTGGTGGCTGCCTTTTCGAGGAGTGCGAATACGGTCCGAGCCGCCAACGAGGTCCCGACGAGCCGGCCGAACCGAGCCTCAGGGGACACCTGTAAGGCATTGCGCTCCGCGGTTCTTTCAAATCGGAACGTCACCCCGCCCAGTTCGAGGAGACTGCCGTCCGCAAGCGCCGCCTCGCGAACGCGTACTCCATCCACGAACGTCCCATTGCGGCTACCAAGGTCCCTGATCCAGACCTCGTGCCGTTCGCTCGTGTAGATCTCGCAGTGAAAGCGCGAGACACCACGCTGGGTCAGGCAGACATCGTTCAGTGGGTGCAGACCAATCTGCAGCCGGTCGGACGCCGACTCGAAGACCTCACCCGGGCCCTCTGGCGTGACGTGTCGGAGGCGGAGCCGGCGAGTCCATACCACGTCGGTCGGCTGTCGGCCCCCGAGGGTGGAAGTCTCGTCCCCGACCGACCCAGGTCCTGGCTGCTGCTCATCCATCAGACGGGACGCTACCGCGGGTGACGTCCAGCCGGAAGCAGTGAGCCCTGATGGGCGTCGACCCGGCTCCGGCTCGAGGATTCGACGCCGCCTGCTCGGGTCGGGTACCGTCCTGACGCTCGAACCGGGAGGGACCGTGCCGGAGCAGGAGGACCTGGAGCCCACCTTCGATGCAAAGGGTCCTGATCGTGCGCAAGGTCAACCCGATGGAGTGACCGAACCCGATGATGGCCAGGCGAATGGCCAGGACGTCATCGCGGGCGAAGGGCGCCCTCGAAGGCACGTCGACGCGGAGAACCTGACACCGGGCGAAGTCCTCCTGGAACGCTTCAAGATCCTACGCTCGATCGGTGTCGGCGGCATGGGCCACGTCTATGAGGCCCGAGACCTCGCCCTCCAGGTCAGGGTAGCGATCAAGATGATGCGCGCGTCGCTGGTACGCGACCGACGCGTGCTGGATCACTTGCGCCGCGAGGTGATTCTCGCGAGGCAGGTAACCCACCCGAACGTCTGCCGCATCTTTGAATTCTATGAAGTCACCCATCGTGAGACGAATCTGGCGTTTCTCACGATGGAGCTCCTCGTCGGTCAGACGCTGGCTCACAGGATTCGAGTCCAGGGACCCCTCGAGCTCGAGTCCGCCCTCCCGCTCTTCGCACAGCTAGCTGACGCGCTGGCGGCGATCCATGTGCGGGGAATCGTTCACCGGGACTTCAAGAGCGCCAACGTGGTGCTCGTTGAGTCACAGCCCGAGGTCCGCTGCGTCGTGACCGATTTCGGTATCGCCCGCGGGACGCTCGTTGACATGACCGGAGAGTCTTACAGGTCGAGCGACTTGGATGCGGCAGGAACGCCGGCATACATGGCGCCCGAACAACGGCAGGGCATGCAGGTCGGACCCGCCGCTGACATCTATGCGTTCGGGGTGGTCGTGCGCGAGACCCTTACCGGAAGCCTCCCACACGCCACGCATGCGATTCGGAAGCTCCCCCGCAGACTTGCCAGCGTGCTCGATCTGGCGCTGAGCATGGACCCCGAACGGCGTCCGCAGGATCCCCATCAGTTCCTGCGCTTGCTTCAACGTTCGACCCGACGACCGGGGACCGCGATCCGGGTGGGCCTCACCGCCAGCCTCCTGCTGCTCCTCGGGCTGGCGGCGATCGGAGCATCGAGCCGATGGAAATCGCGACCCGAGGAGGTCACTCCGCTGGTTACCTCTCTTGACTCGGATCGCCTCTATGCTGAAGCGCTGCAACGAGGGGCGGCTTATCGATTCTCCGAGGCCAAGGACCCATTTCCTGGTGGGCGGTCGCCGGAACCCGGCAAGCTTCCCTACTACTGGATGTCGGTCGACAATCCAGACGTCTCCACCCTTGTCCCCGGACGACCAGATGTTGCGCCGCTAGACCTAGACAATCCCAGCGACGCTATGATCACGCTGGACCTCACGAATCTCGCACCCTGGCGTCAACAGGGCGACATGCTGGAACTCGCCTCGCAAGGCGCAAACGGCCACCTCTTTGCCGGCCGGCCGTTCGACTGTCCGTTGCCGGTCCCACTGGCGGAAGGAGCGACCTCGCTGGAGCACTTCAGTGTGGGCCTCAAGACCCACCCGTGCTCGAGCTTCCGGAACCGGGTCGAGGGTTCGAAGGGCGACCGCCTTCTGGTGACACAGCTCGAGGAACGCACCACGGCGCGCGGGCAGCGCTACATGGCCCTGGTCCGTTACGCGCAGGCGGAGCCCTTTGACCTGACGGATGGTCAGACATATGTCTTCAAGGGTGCGTTCACGACGGTGAAACCAGGGATTCCGATGAGCTGCCATCTGTTGGCTTCCCAATTCGCGGCCCTGCTCCCTCAGTATCCGGAGGGCTTCGAGATCTACCCGGTACCACCGGTGATGGAGATGACGCTGTACGTGGCTGCGCAGAGCGCGCCGGTCGCCGCCGGTTGGGTGCCTGGCGAGCAGGCTGACCTACTGATTTACACAGCGCTGGGTGCAGAAGATGTCGAGACAGGCCTCATGTACTTCGCTACTCCCTTGCCGGCGACGGTGCCCTACGGTGCCGTGAGGTGGGCGAAGTATCTCTACTTTGCGTTTCCGGGGACCAGGTCTGAACTTCGCTCACAGGACAGGATCCCGGTCGGTATTGAGCAGACGTATCGAGAACCCGGATCCATGTGCACGGGCCCGCTCGTTCCCCGGATCGAGCCCGTTCAAGCGATCACCATCAACGGGCTGGATGCTTCACATTCACTCTCGGCCGTCGGCTTGACTCCAGAACTGGCCTGGACCCCCCCTAGAATCGGTTCAGCCAAGACCTACACCCTTTACATCCGCGCCCACATGCGCGATCCAGCCGGCCGACGGACCGTCTCTAGTGGGGTGGCGACGCTCACCGTCCGCGAACCGAAGCTGAGGATCCCGCAAGGACTGCTGACGCCGGGCGGGACCTACTCGGTCCTCATCGAGGCCAGCGACTCAACCGCGCTCGCGGCGCCGGTCGGCTCGTCCCAGTCCTGGGCCACCACTGGCGTCTTTACACCATGACCGCCAGGCTCCGGCCTAAGCTTGGTCCCGTTGCCCTCTTCGTGAGTGCCGTGGTTGCGCTCTCCGGCGGTCCTGGTTTGTCTCAACCGAGTCCGAAGCCCACCGGCGAGTTCCAGCGGACCCGGTGGGGGATGACCCGGGGGCAGGTGGAGCAACTGTTTCCAGGCGTCCTGAGCGTCGACGAGTATTTCGTGGTGCGTTCCGCTTTTCTGAACTCGGATCTGCCCAAGGCGAACATCTACTTCGGCTTTCTCGAAGACACACTGGCGCTGGTCGGTCTCGTCTTCGAGGGAGCCGACGACAGCGTGCTTAGGACGATTCAGCTGAAATGCATCCTGCAACTTCGGGAGAAGCATGGTCAGCCCGTCTTCTGGGAGCCAGACCGGGGCAAGGCGGTCTTCGTCGCTCGGCGAGCAGTCATCAACGTCTGGACGGTGTTCGGAACGAAAGGTGCGGTCTTCGTCCGGTATGAGGAACGTAGGCGGTTACCCGGGATTCAGGAGATGATGGAGAAAAACGTTTCGGATTCACGTCTCTGAGTGGCCTGGACCCCTGTCGCTTCGACTCGCGGGCGTTGGTGCTCTACGGGGTGATGGTGTTCGAAACGGAATAGCTGCTGGTGCCACTGGTCACGCCCGTCAGGGCGACCTCGGTGATGATGGAGATCACGTAGATCTTCCCTGACTCGAGGAGCCCGGATGGAACTGGGACCTGCGTCTGGCTGGTCACGATGCTCGCCACGCTGCTCGACGTGGTGTTGTTGGCCGTGGTGGCCGAGAGCAGGTTGATGGTGACCGTGTATCGGACGGGGGTGCCCACGGCCGGAGGAGTCCAGGAGATGGTGGGCGCCAGCCCCACGCCCTGAAGGGGCTGTCGTGCGTCCATCCCGGCCACTTCAAGGTTGCTGACCGGCTCCAGGACCGGAATCACGGCGCCGGTGCAAAGCGAGGTGGCGTCCAGGGTCTGGTCCATGCCAGCGACGAAGACGGCTCTTGGCGGTGTGGTCCCCGGGAGTAGAAAGCGGACGGACTTGCTGTATCGGACGAAGCCGAAGGGCTGGAGCTGGTCCGGTGCAGGCGTGCCATAGGCCATCGCTCCGGTCGCCACGTCGCTGTCGTCGGTGGCGTGAGCGTAGCTGAGGAGATCCGCGTTGTTGAACAGGATTCCCTCCTCGAGCGGGCCAAAGTTCCCGAGCACTGCAAGGTAACTGCTCCCGCTCGGGTCGATCACGCTTCCCGATGCAAGGTTGAGAGGGAGCGAAGTCTGGACCGCGCTCGCGAACTGCGAGATGCGAAAGTCGCAGTCGAGCGAATGGGTCAACGCAAGAGGCTGCAGCGGAGCGGCAATCGAGACGGTGCCTGGCCCGGTGAGGTCGAATGGCGACGCAATGAGCGAACTGACCACGGTCCAGTAGGTTTCTCCATTTGC
>DASPUE010000385.1:0-3957 GCA_035623055.1 Gemmatimonadales bacterium | reverse complement strand
TCACTATCGGCCATCGGAACCCCCAGGGGCTGTTCATCGACCCCAACGGGGCGGTGTGGGAGACCGAGCATGGTCCGCAGGGTGGCGACGAGTTGAATCTCCTCGAAGCGGGCCTCAATTACGGCTGGCCCCACGTCACCTACGGCACCGACTACAACAAACACACCTGGCCCCGAAATCCGGTGCAGGGGCAGCACACCGGCTACACCATGCCCGTGTACGTCTGGCTGCCCTCGATCGGCACCTCCAACCTCATTCGGCTGCGCGGCGACCTGTTCCCGCTCTGGAAGGACGACCTGATCGTCTCTTCACTGGTTGGCGGGGAGGTCTTCCGCATCAGGCTGGATGGAAAGCGGGTCGTCTTCGCCGAACCTCTCAGAATCGGCGAGCGGGTCCGGGACCTGATCGAGGATCACACCGGCCGGATCATCATGTGGACGGACAGCCGCTCCATCATCGAGATGCGGCCGAGCAAGTCGCCGCTGGAGAGCGTGAACAACACCGCCCAGGATGCCCCCCGGTAGTGACCACCGAGTCGCGTCAGCAAGGAGGCAGGAACACCGTGCCCCTCCCCAACTCATGACCGCGCTCGACCTGGCGCTCACGCGTCCGGCGCCGCGGCGGGTACTCTGTCTTGGCGCCCATTCGGATGACATCGAGATCGGCTGTGGCGGCTTGGTGCTCGAGCTGCTCCGCCGCCGCCCCCGGACCAGCTTCCACTGGGTGGTATTCAGTGCCGCGGGGATTCGGGCCACGGAGGCCCGGCAGAGCGCGCGGCGCTTCCTCGGCGCGAAGCGCCTGGAAGGAGTGCGCCTGTTCGGCTTCCGGGATGGGTTCTTCCCCGCGGAATTCTCCGATGTCAAAGAGGCCTTCGAGCGGATCGCGAGGGAGTTCCAGCCCGACCTGGTATTGACCCACACCCGGGACGACCGGCACCAGGACCACCGCGTGGTATCCGATCTGACCTGGAACACCTTCCGCCGCCATCTGATCCTGGAGTACGAGATCCCCAAGTGGGACGGCGATCTCGGCCGCCCGAACTGTTATCTACCGCTGCCGGCGCCGGTGGCGCGGCGGAAGACCCGGCTCCTGATGCAGGGATTCGCCTCGCAGCGCAGCAAGGACTGGTTTTCTCCGGAGACCTTCCTCGGGCTCATGCGCTTGCGCGGCATCGAATGTCGCGCGCCGGGAGGGTACGCCGAAGCCTTCCACGCGCGCAAAATCACGATTGGGCTCTAGCTCTCCTTCTCAAGGCGTTTCACGGCCGATGCCGCCGCCTCCGATGCTCTCGGACGTTCCCGGGCAGAACGACAGTGGGTGATGCCGATCACACCTCCCCGTTGCTATCGCGGCTGATCTTTACGGCCCCCTTGTGGCGACGATTGCCATGTCCGCCGCAGGGGGTACGGAAACTGCTCCTCTGGGATGCAGATCGCGGTATCGCCTGAACAGACTTCATGAATGAGGGTCGCCGTGCCCACTCTCCCCGAGAAGTTCGGCAATTGCGTGCTCGGTATTTCTGTTGCCCTCCTGGCATGCAGCGGATGCGGAAGCTCGGGCACCGGATCGGAGCCGGCGACGCTGACCGGGCTCACGCTGGCTCCAGATACCGCTACCGTCGCGGTGGGGCTGGATCGTCAGGTTGTTGCCACCGCCTCCTATTCGGACCACTCATCCGTCGTCCGGACCACGCAGGCCACCTGGAGCTCGACGGCGCCGGCCATCGCGACTGTCTCCGGTGGGCTGGTCACGGGAGTTTCGGCGGGGAAAGCTGGAATCGTTGCCAGCTACGGCGGCATCACGGATACCGCCGCATTCACCGTAACATCGACCCAGCCGACGATGGTCGCCGTGCGGGTCTCGCCCAAGACGGATACCGTCACGGTCAGCGGGACCAGGGCGATCGTGGCGAAGGCCCATTTCAGCGACAGCAGTACCACGACGGTTACCTCTCTGGCGACCTGGACCTCCACCGCGACCAGTGTAGCCAGCGTCTCGAGCAGTGGGCTCGTGACTGGGGTCTCGGCCGGCACGGCCAAGGTGATCGCCAGCTACAACGGCTTTGCGGACACCAACCAGACCACGGTGACCGCCACGGCCCCATCGGGGTACGTCTACCCACTCAAGTTGGGACCCACCGGCCGCTACTTGGTAGACCAGAACGGCAAGCCGTTCCTGATGGTTGGGGACGCCGCCTGGTCGCTGATCAGCCAGCTCTCCGATCAGGATGCCGACACCTACCTGGCAAGCCGAGCCCAGGCTGGGTTCAGTCTGGTGCTGGTGAATCTGATCGAGCACAAGTTCGCGGCCAACGCTCCGGGCGGCGACTCCTACGGAATCAAGGCATTCACCGGAGACACCTTCTCCACGCCCAATGACGCCTACTTTGCCCACGTGGACCATATCGTCCAATCCGCGGCGACCAATGGGCTGGTCGTGCTGCTCGCACCGGGGTACACCGGATACAGCTGTGACGATGAGGGCTGGGCCAACGCGATGAGTGTTTCGACCGACAGCGCGATGACCGTCTGGGGTCAGTACATCGGTGCACGCTACAAGAACTTCGACAACATCATCTGGCTGGTCGGTGGCGATGCCAATCCAGGGAGCTGCGGGGTAAGCACTCGGCTCCAGGCGATGGTCAACGGCATTCAGCAGAACGACACGCGCCACCTGTTCACGGCCCACAACCAGCCCGAGAGCATGGCGATCGATGACTGGAGCGGGGCGAACTGGCTCACGATCAACGACGTGTACACCTACAGCACGTCATTGTACACCAACGCGCTCACGGCCTATCGGGTGAGCCCGGCGATGCCGTATTTCCTGATCGAGACGGCGTACGAGAACGATGAGCACAGTCCATCCGCGCAGCAGCTGCGCGCCCAGACCTATTGGACCATTCTCTCTGGTGGATTCGGCCAGGTCTACGGCAACTGCCCCATGTGGTACTTCGACGCCCCCGCGGGCAGCAGCTTCTGCTCGGCCACGCCATGGCAGAATCAGCTGACCAGCCAGGGCGCCATCAACATGACTTACGTGCAGAAGATCTTCTCCAAGCGGCACTGGCACCTGCTCGTGCCGGATACCAACAACACGGTCCTGACGGCGGGAACCGGAACCTCGGGCGGGAGCGACTATGCCACCGGCGCTTACGCGTCGGACGGGTCTTCGATCGTTATCTACATGCCGAGCCAGAGGCAGGTGACGGTGAACGGCAGCCTCCTCGGCGCCACTATGAACGCTTATTGGTACAATCCCGGCACCGGAATCTCGAGCTCCGCGGGCAGCGGCCTCTCCACCGCGTCTCCTCAGAACTTCACCCCGCCGTCCGGCGGCGACGGGGACTGGGTGCTCCTGCTCGACAACCCGAGTTTTGGGTTTGGCGCTCCCTGACGGCGCGTAACGGGCCGCCGACGAGGTCTCCACACCGGCTTCGTCGGCGGCCGTAGATCTGGGCTGGGGGCCTTGGTATCATCCAGATCAATCCCTTACGTGCACGCCGCACCTGCTCCGATGCCTACCAACGATCCTGACATTGCCGAGGGTCCTGCGCGTCCCAAAGTCGCCCTGGTCATCATTGCGCGCCGGGGCGGGGAAGTGCTCACCACGGCGGTGCACGCCGTGACCGAGGTGGCGCGGGCGTTTGCCTTCGAGGTCCTGGCGCTGGTCCCTGCGGCGCCGGGCGGGGGGCCCGGGCCGGGCGGGGTTTCCTTGAGCGTCCGGACGATCTCGGTCGATCCAGCAGAGACCGAAGCCGCCTGGCGGGCGCGGGCCCTGTCGGAAACCGCGGCGGACATCGTGGAGTTCGTGGACGACGCGACCGCGGCGGTCCTGCCCTGGGATGAGCTGGCCCCGGTCCGGGTCGGGCTGTTGCGCATGGATCTCGACCCGGCTGGCAACCTGGGACAGACACTCGAACGTCTCGGCGTCACGCGGCCTGCCCGAAGCGGGCGG
>DASPUE010000384.1:0-6352 GCA_035623055.1 Gemmatimonadales bacterium | reverse complement strand
AGCCGGGCTCGGCAGCAGGTCGTCGCCCCATGCGATACCAATATCCTTGAGCGGCTTGCCGTGGCTGTCGGTCACTCGCACGCTGCATTGCACGCTGGCGCCGATCCGGACCGTGGGAAGGTCGCCGCTGGCGCCGGGCGGGTAGCTCAGGGTGTTGGCGGGGGTGTTGGGAGGCAGGCCGAAGTCGGCTTGGCAACCCAGCAGCAGCATGGCACCACACGGCAACACCAGCCGTTGGCAGGTAGCGAGCATCGCGCCCTCCAATGTCAGGTGGGACGCTAGTGTGGACGACCGTCGCCTGAAATCACCGCACACCTGGGGTGAACCAGAGTCGAGAAATCCACCAGGTGCGACCCCTAGCTAGCCGTTGTCAGGTCCTGCGGTCAAGCCAGAGCCGGAGCCTGCACCGGACTCCAGGCAAGCGTACCATCAATACCCTCGGGGACCGGCTCGTCCAGCCATTCCAGCATCGCGGGAAACAGGTCGACGGTCCGGATCGGCTCTACCGGAGCGGGTACGCTGCTCCAGATCGGGACCTGCATATGCGCACGGATCAGGCTGCCATGCCCCGCCCGATGCTCCGGAACTTCGTAGCGCCGGCGGAGATCGAACCCCTCCCGTGCGATCACCAGCAGGTCTCCGCTGCGCGGTGAGCGAAACTGATCCAGGAGCTGCTGGCAGACATCGGGGTACTCCGCGTCCCAGCTGAGCCCCAGCCATTCCTCCGCGGTTGCCGCCCTCCCGGCGCCCAACTTCAGGGGATCACCCAAGGTGGGACGGTAGCGAATCATGTCGCCCTCGCGGGTGACGAGGGCCTCTCCATCGGCCGAGAGTGTCCGAACCTCACCGGACCGCTCCTCCGCGGCCACGAATGCGATAGCCGGTTCCCGCACCAGCGCCGCGATCACGTCACCCGGGACGCCGAATGCTCCGGGGGAGCGCAGCCGTCCGAGGGGCCAACGGCGGACGCGGGGCATTCCGGGTCGGGCATAGACCATCGCGGAGCCGTTCCCCGCGACCATCACCGCCGCAGCTGGGTCCCGCTCCCAGATGATGGGATGGGACAGGGTGGCGACGCCCCGCGACCGAAACCACTCGGCGAGATCGAGGTGGGTGTGGACCGCCGACGCGCCGTGATCGCTCACCAGGAGGATCAGCGTGTCCTCGAGTTCTCCCCGGCCGGCGAGACGGTCCCGCACCAGTCCCAGGCTCCGGTCGACGCCGCGAAGCGCGCGGAGCACCTTCGGCCCATCGGGCGAGCTCTGGTGCGTATACCCGTCCACGGCGGGGAACTGGGCGAAGATGAACCGCCAACCGGCATCGATCCCGCGCAGGAGGTGGCGGGTGACCGCCTCATCCGAGGGCTGGTGCCACTCCGAGATGTGGGCCAACGCACCCCAGAGCTTGCGCTCGCGCCGTGACGGGTCCCGCTCCGGGGTGAGGCCCCGGGCGATGGGGGTGAAGATGCCGAGGCTTTCGGGGATCAGTTCGAAGACGGTCGGGACGTCCGGCGCGATGTCAGCGTCGAGACGGCCCGCCTGGTAGCCGCAATAACTCCGGATCTCCTCGCGGTCTCTCCACCATCGGCCCCGATAGGTGGCGCGGTTCAGCCACCGGATCGAAGGGACGTTGCATCGGCCCGGAGTGCATCCAGTAAGGAATGGGAGGTAGGCGACACTGGTAGTGGAGGGGAAGGCGGTGATCCCCCGGCCGATGCCCTGCGGGCCGGCCATCGCCCGGACAGAAGGCAATTCGCCCCTGGCCAACGCGGCCTCCCCCACGTCGGGGCAGAGACCATCCACCAGGAGCAGGATTACCCGCTTCATCTCGAACCTCCACCATCCGGGATTATCAGGGGGAACACGGGAACGTAGTCCCGGGCGTGGGACGCGACAACACCGCTGATGGCCCGGGCGGCCCCTCTGAGGAACGGGCGGGGGCCAGCCCCGGACCCCTCTGGACAGAGCGGGTCCCAGCGGTAGCTTGGCCCCGAGGAGGCCCAACCGGCCGGCTCCGAGACCTCACCACGCGGCATGAGGCGGCGCTCGCTCCGGGACCGATCAATGCATCGTCGCACTCGTCATCCCTTCCTTCAGATAGCCGTGGGCCACGGGCGCGCGGCCGGCAGGCTCGATTGCGGTGGGTGGTTATGATCATGCTCGATCCCCGCTGGAACCGTCTGCTTCACTACCTCCGCAAGGGCCTGGATGCGGCAGGGCTGGAGCGGACTGGTTTAAGGGCGGATCCCACCAGCGGCGGCGTGTGGATCGCCATCCCCGGGACGGAACAATGGTGGGGATGCGTCGTCGCTGAGAGCGATGTGCGTCACGGCGACCTGGTGCTCGAGGCCGAACACCTCCTGGTGACCTACCGGATCGCCTGTGCCAAGGCGGGCTCGGGGGCCTCCGTCGCAGCGAGGACGCCCGTCGCCCCTTGAACCCGCGGGGGCCTCTGTCCGCCCGGAAAAGAACCAGCCCCGCGCGTCGTTACGGACGGCGGGGCTTTCATTTTACTGGTCATCGGGGCGCCCGGATTTGAACCGGGGACCTCCTGCTCCCGAAGCAGGCGCGCTAACCGGGCTGCGCTACGCCCCGCCAATCATGCGGGCCCTGAGGGACTCGAACCCCCAACCTTTTGATCCGTAGTCAAATGCTCTATCCAATTGAGCTAAGGGCCCGATGGGCGGTACAAGACTCGAACTTGTGACCTCCACGATGTCAACGTGGCGCTCTAACCAACTGAGCTAACCGCCCGGCGAGACGGCCAGGCGGTCAGTCGGTCGGGCAGTCGGGGCCGCGTTGCGGCGTCTCCAACCGCCTGTCCGTCTGACCGCCCGTTCCAGCATAGCGGGGGTGGGATTTGAACCCACGACCTCCGGGTTATGAGCCCGGCGAGCTACCAGACTGCTCCACCCCGCGTCGGTGTCCTGAATCGTTGGCGCGTTCCGCTCGCTGCGCCGACGGTAGAGCCTGCGATGCTCAGAGCGGGAAACGGGACTCGAACCCGCGACCCCAACCTTGGCAAGGTTGTGCTCTACCAACTGAGCTATTCCCGCAATTTGCGCCGGATTCTACTGGCCGGCTTCCCGCTTGGCAACCGGGGCGCGGAAGCGCCGACAGCGGACGCTCCCAAGTGGAGGCGAGGGGGATCGAACCCCTGACCTCGTGAATGCCATTCACGCGCTCTCCCAACTGAGCTACGCCCCCATTATATTAGCGCGCCCTGCCGGCCTCCCCGCATTGCCGGGGAGCAGAACAACCTACCTGGCGGGCTCCGGACATGTCAAGCTGGCGGTGGAACTTCCGCAGTGCTCGGAGGAGATTCGACGGCAATGAAGAAGCGTACGGGCGCAAACTCCGGCAAGGCAAAATCGAAGCCGAAGGAAGCGGCCAAGCCGAAAACGAAAGCCAAGGCGGCCGCGGCCGATTCACCGAGACCGGAACCCACGCTCAGCCCGGTCCAGCAGATTCTGCAGAACAATCAACCGACCAAGAAGGGCCGTCGGGGACGCCGCGAGACGTCGAAAACGCTCGGGGTTTACGACGCCGACCGCGACATTCTCGACCAGTATCTCTATGAGGTGAGCCAGACGCCCCTGCTCACCACGCCTCAGGAGATCGCCATCGCCAAGCTGGTGCGCCAGGGCGACCCGGAGGCGATGCACGAGCTGGTCAAGCGGAACCTCCGGTTCGTCATCTCGGTCGCCAAGAAGTACCAGAACCGCGGCCTGCCGCTCACCGACCTGATCGGTGAGGGCAACGTGGGCCTGCTCACCGCGGCCCGGAAGTTCGACCCCGATCAGGGCGTCAAGTTCATCTCCTACGCGGTGTGGTGGATTCGTCAGGCGATCCTGGCTTCCCTGGCCCGCCAGGGTCGCACCGTGCGGGTCCCGCTCAACCGGACCGCGGACCTCTCGCGCATCGTCCGGACGGCGGAAGCGCTCCGCCAGGAATTGCGCCGGCAGCCCACGCCGGAGGAGATCGCCCACGCGACCGGGCTCTCGCTCGAAGTGGTGCAGTCCCTCGCCGCACTCAACACCGCCGATGTGCGCCTCGATGCGCCGCTCGATCCCGAGGGCGACCGCTCGCTCATCGAGCGCTTTATCGCCGACGATCAGGCGGACGCGGAGGAGGAGGCGATGGACCGCTTCCTCAGCGAGGAGATCGATACCGCGCTCAATACCCTGCCCGCGCGGGACGCGAAGGTGCTGCGCCTCTACTTCGGCCTCGATGGCGGGCGGGAGCACACGCTCGAGGAGATTGGCGGCATGCTCGGCGTCACCCGCGAGCGGGTCCGCCAGCTGCGCGACCGCGCGCTCAAGCGGCTGCGCGAAGGCGACGTCGGCCGCGCGCTGGCGAGCTTCGCGGCGTAGGGCGCCGCTGCTTTACACCCTTCCGTCCCCACCGTAGCTTCACCTTGTGATTCGTGCATCGGCCGTTCCTGCCGGCCGGTTCGCCCAGTTCGTCTCCCGGGTGGGTGCCGGCGGCATGGCGAGCGCGCGGGCCGCCGCCGACGTGCGTACCTGGGCGCCCCATGTGCTGCCGCAGATGCGCCGCCTCGGCGTCGACTCGGTCCCCATCGCGCTGTTCATCGCGACTTTCACCGGAATCGTTCTCTCCCTCCTCTCCAAGTACATCTTCACCGGCGCCGTTCCGCTCTACTTCGTCGGAGCCCTGGTCGGCAAGACGATCATGATGGAGCTGGGGCCGGTCCTCACCGGCCTGGCGCTGGCCGGCCGGGTCGGCGCGAATATCGCCGCTGAACTCGGCACCATGCGGGTCACCGAGCAGGTGGACGCGCTGGAAACCCTGGCGTACAACCCCAGGAGCTACCTGGTGGTGCCGCGAGTCCTCGCCGGATCCCTCATGTTCCCGGTGGTGACCGCGCTCGCCGTCGGGGTCGGGATCCTGGCCGGCTGGCTCACTGCCATCCACCTGCTCGATCTCTCCACCCTGGAGTTCGTCAAAGGCCTGCGACTCTTCTATCGCTTCAAGGACATCTGGTTCGGGCTGGTGAAGTCGGCCAGCTTCGGCGCTGCAGTCACGTTGGCGGGCTGCCTCATGGGGCTCGCCACCCGCGGCGGCGCGGAAGGAGTGGGCCGTAACACCACCCGGGCGGTCGTCCTGGGGTGCGAGGCGATCCTGGTTCTCGATGCCTTCTGGGCCCTGGTGCTGCTGTGATCCGGTTCGCCGAGGTCCACAAGCGCTTCGGGCCGAAGGAAGTCCTGGCGGGGGTCACGCTCGACATCCCCGATGGCGAGACCACAGTCATCATCGGGTTCTCTGGCAGTGGAAAGAGCGTCACCCTCAAGCACATCGTCGGTTTGCTGCTGCCTGACGAAGGCACGGTCGAGGTGGATGGTCAGGAGGTAGCCGACCTCGACCCGGCTGGACTGGCGGCGCTCCGGGCGCACATCGGATACGTCTTCCAGTTCGCGGCCCTGTTCGACTCGCTGTCGGTGGCGGACAATATCCGCATGGGGCTCGCCCGGCGGGGCCTCACTCATGGCGAGATCGCCACCCGGCTCCGGGAGAGCCTGCGTCTGGTGGATCTGCCCGGCGTGGAGGAACGCTTCCCGGCGGAACTCTCCGGCGGCATGCGCAAACGGGTGGGGATCGCCCGCGCGATCGCTCTGCGGCCCCGCTACATTCTCTATGACGAGCCTACCACCGGGCTGGACCCGGTCACCTCGGCGGTCATCGACGAGCTGATGGTGCGCACCCGCCAGGAGCTGGGGGTCACGGGTGTCGTCGTCACCCACGATATGCGCAGCGCCTATACCGTCGGAGACCGCATCGCGATGCTCTACGAGGGACGCATCCGGCAGGTGGGAACCGTCGACGAGATTCGCCATACCGACGATCCGGTGGTGCGCAATTTCATCGAGGGCCGGCCGACCGACCGCGACCGCATGCTGGTCGAGGAGCCGAGCGCGTGAAGCAGCGCAACGAGTTCCTGGTGGGGCTGGTGCTGCTGCTGAGCCTGGCCGCGGTGGTCGGCGGCGCCCTGTGGCTCTCCGAGGCTGACGTCGGCCGGCGCGAGACCATTCATGTCGCCCGCTTCCGGACCGTCGGCGGTCTCACCCCCGGCGCGCCGGTCACCTACCGCGGCGTGCGGGTGGGGCGGGTCGAGGCGATCCGGCTGGCGGACCAGTTCGTGGAGGCGGACCTCCGGGTCTTCCAGGGGGTGGAGCTTCCCCCCAAGCCGGCGGTCATCGCTGCCTCCCAGAGCCTGTTCGGCGAGTGGAGCGCCACGATCGTCTCGCGGGACCAGCCCCAGGATGATCCCAACGTCCGTTTGATGCTGGCCGAGACGGCGCGGCCCGGCGGCGATCGCTGGCCCGGCGCCACCC
>DASPUE010000383.1:0-3927 GCA_035623055.1 Gemmatimonadales bacterium | reverse complement strand
CCCGGCGGCACCCTGAAGATCCAGAACGTTGCCTTTGCCGCGTTGACCAGCGTGTCTTTCGGCGCGCCCAGCACAACTGGGGTGACAATCGGCGCCGGTGTCACCCAGTTGGCAGGAACGGCCAGTGCGGCGACGGCACCGCAGGTTTTAATCGCTGATCCGGGATTCAGCAGTGGTGTGGTCGACGCTACACCAACGTTCGGCATCGATCTGAGCGGCCTGTGCGGCGGACCCTGTGGAGGCCGTGCGTATAAGATTGTGGTTTCTCCTGGCCGGACCGTGGACGTCACTCTCAACTGGAACTCGAACGACGATCTGGGTGGGTATCTCGCCTCCTCCCCAGGCGGGAGTCTCCTGAGCACCACGACCTTCCCGCCAGCCGACAACTTCGGTCCTGGAGCGACCGGTCACCCGGAGAAGTCGACGTGGACTCTTCCTGCGGGGACGTACACGATTCTCGTGATCGACTTTGAGGCGGCGGCATCACCGACCCAGATATCGATAACGCTCACGACCCACTAGCCGATTGGACGGTGAAACATGAGCGGCCCCCGGACAGCTGTCCCGGGGGCCGCTTCACTTTGCCGCTCTAGGCAGCTGCGAATTCCTCCGCAGCCGATCCTAACCAAGCCGGGCCGGCTCGAACTCCGGATCCCCCTCCCGGAACTGCCGCTGATAGAGCCTGGCATACAGCCCCCCGGCCGCGAGCAATTCCCCGTGGGTGCCCTGCTCGACGATTCGGCCGTGATCCAGAACTACCAGGCGGTCGGCCCGCCGGACCGTCGAGAGGCGATGGGCGATGATGAGAGTAGTTCGGCCCACCAGCAGTTTCTCCATCGCGTCCTCGATCAGGCGCTCGCTCTCGGTGTCCAGGCTCGAGGTGGCTTCATCCAGGATCAGGACCCGTGGGTTCTTGAGGATGGCCCGGGCGATCGCCACCCGCTGCCGCTGCCCGCCGGAGAGCTTGACCCCTCGTTCCCCGACGATCGTGTCGTACCCCTCTGTCAGCCGTTCGATGAACTCGTGCGCGTGTGCCGCCCGCGCGGCTGCCTCGATGTCGGCTATCGGTGCTCCGGGGTTGGCATAGGCGATGTTCTCCCGGATGGTTCCGCTGAAGAGTGCCGGCTCCTGCGGCACGATGCCGATGGCCCTGCGGAGGTCCGCCAACCTTACCGTTCGAATGTCTCGACCATCGAGGGAGATGGCGCCTTCCGTCACGTCCCAGAACCGCGGCAGCAAGGAAACCAGCGTGGTCTTTCCCGCCCCTGATGGCCCCACCAGCGCCACGGTCTCCCCGGGTTCAATCTCCAAGGCGATCTCCCGGAGGGCCCATGGAGCTTCCGCGCTTGCCCCGTAGCGAAACGACACCCGGTCGAACGTCACCCGACCCTCGACCCGTGCCGGCAGCTCCATCGGCTGCTCCGGATCACGGATCGGGCTGGTCATCTCCATGAGCTGGAACACCCGCTCTGCCGCCCCGACCGACTCCTGGTAGCCGCTGAAGAAGGAGATCAGCGCTGCGACCGAGCCGGCGATCATGATGGTGTAGATCATGAAGGTGAACAGCGTGCCCGGGGAGAGCTGCCCCTCGAGCACCAGCCGGCCACCCTGCCACAGTACCAGGACGATGGCCGTGAAGGTCGCGAAGGTGATTACGCCGAAGAACACCCCCCGCACCTGTGCCCGCACGATGGCCGCGGCGACCGCCTCGCGGATCCGGGCCCCGTACCGCTGACGCTCGTGGGGCTCCTGCACGAAGCTCTGCACCGTCCGGATCTGGCTCATTGCCTCTTCCGCCAGCGCAGTCGCCTCGGCGATCCGGTCCTGCACCCCGGTGCTTATCCGGCGGAGCCGCCGCCCGAAGAAGACGATCGCGCCTACCGCGATCGGAACCGCCGCGAGCGCTGTGAGAGTAAGTCGCGGCTGGACGATGACCAGCATCGTCACCCCGCCGACCAGCGTGAGGATCTGCCGCGAGAACTCCGCGATCTGGTGGCTGAGGGTTCCCTGCAGGAGCCCGATGTCGGTCGTGAGGCGGCTCACCAGCTCACCAGTGCGGCGCTCCGCGAAGAACCCCGGCGGCATGTCGAGCAGCCGGCCGAAGAGGGCCTCCCGAAGCCCGGCCACTGCCCGCTCGCCAGTCGCGCTCAAGAGGTACGCCTGGGCGTAATTGAGCACCGCCTGTACGACGACCACGCCGAGCAGCTCCAGCGCCTTGGCGTCCAGCCGGGCTCGCCCGCCCTGCAGGAAAGCAGCGTCCAGCAACCAGCCGGTGAGCCGAGGGAAGGCGAGGCTCGCCGCGGTACTGGCGATGAGACACACGACGGCGATGGCGAGAGCGGTGCGGTGCGGCCGGATCAGGGGCAGCAGCCGCTTGAGCGCGGTCGGGGGCGGCAGACGGCGACGCGGTGCGGGGGCGGTCATGAGGGAAAGCTAACCGGCGGCCCGACTGTCGCGGTCACCCGCGAGGGCCGCCGGTCGTGGAGTGGCTTACTGCGCCTGCGGGATTGCCTGGCCGACTGGTGAGATCGCCTGCTGCTCGGGCTGGTCGAGAATGAACAGCGGAGCCCGCTCGAATCGATGCCCGAACGGCACCGCCCGGTCCACCCCCATCGCCGCAAACAGCAACGCGAGATACAGGAGAGAGTACTTGTACATCCGCCACGCGGTCGGGGTGACGCCCGACTCCCGAAGCACCTTGATGCTGAACCACAGGAGCCTCCCGCCGAGCAGCACGGCGGCGCCCGCGTAGCACAGCCCCAGGGCCCCAAACACGCTGGGCATCACGGTGAGGGGAATCAACATCAAGGTATAGGCGAGCATCTGGACCTTGGTCCACTGCTCCCCCTGGACCACCGGCATCATGGGAACGCCGGCCTTGGCGTATTCGTTCCGCTTGATGAGCGCCAGGGCCCAGAAATGGGGCGGGGTCCAGAAGAAGATGATGGCGAACAGGTATATCGCGGGCAGGTCGAGACTGCCCGTCATCGCCGTCCAGCCGACCAGTGGCGGGAAGGCCCCCGCCGCGCCACCGATCACAATGTTCTGGGTGGTGAGCCGCTTGAGCCAGGCAGTATAAATGAAGACGTAGAAGAGGTATCCGCCGAACGCCAGCCAGGCGCTGAGCGGGTTCACGAAATGCCAGAAGATCCAGAAAGCCACCGCCCCGAGCGCGAGCCCGAAGGCCAGCGCTATGGCAGGGGGGATCCGGCCGGATGGAATCGGCCGGAGCCGAGTGCGGGACATCAGAGTATCGATATCCCGGTCGAACCACATATTCACCGTGTTGGCGCCGCCGGCCATCAGGTACCCGCCGAGCAGCACCCAGAGCACCAGTTGAAACGAGGGGAGCCCCCGATCGGTGATGAACATCGGGAGGACGGTGGTCACCAGCAGGAGCGAGATGATCCGCGGTTTGGTGAGCGTGACCAGGTCGCGAATGACCGACGGCCGCGGAGCGTCCAGATGGCTTGCCGCCCCCACGGTTTCCGGGTGTGGGTCGGGCACCGGCGTCGGTTTCCGTACCCCGGGGACTGGTGCCGCCATCAGGCGCCGGGACCGGAAGGCCAGCACCACCGCAGCGACCCACACCAGCGAGCCAACCAGCAGGTGCGCGGCCCGGAGTGTCGTGGGCATGAGTCGGAGGATCATGGCGGCGCCGACCGTCACCTGCAGCGCCACCATGCCGGAGAGCCACCACGCCGCGCGGCGGTAGCCGCTCGCCCCTTCACCGGTCAGCCACCGAGCGCTTCGTGCGGTCCACAGGGCGTGGGCGAGCAGGGCGAAGGCCAGCAGGCGGTGCACCCACTGCAACCGTCCGAGCGGATCCGGCGGCGGGCCAATCTGGCCCGCGCAGAACGGGAACCCGAGGCAGAATAGGGCGGCGTCGTAGTTGGCGACGAAGGCGCCGAACAGGATGACCAGCAG
>DASPUE010000382.1:0-7131 GCA_035623055.1 Gemmatimonadales bacterium | reverse complement strand
CGGCTGCTCAAGTCGCGATACCGCCCGTGACCGCGACGGGTCGAACCACCATCGCCGCCGGCGGGGTGCTGCTGTTGCTGGTGGGTGCCAGCCTCTGGCGCATCGGCCCCTTTCCCAAGCTGGGAGAGTTTCTCGATCCGGTCCACGGTGTCTGGACCGTCGCCCTCCAGGCTGAATTGCCGAGCCATTCCTCCGCGGTGATTCCCGGACTCGCCGGTCCGGTGTCCGTCAGCTACGACCAGCGCGCAGTCCCCCATGTCTTCGCAACGAACGAGCTGGACGCCATCCGGGCGCTGGGATACGTCGAGGCGCGCGACCGGCTGTTCGAGATGGAATTGGAATGGCGAGCCGGCGCCGGCCGACTCACCGAGCTGCTCGGCCCGGAGCTGCTGGCGGTCGACCGGGAGAGCCGAAGCCTCGGCCTCGCCGATGCCGCCACGACCGGGCTCGCCGCGCTTCCGGCAGGCTCGTACAACCGGCAGTTGATGGAGGCCTTCGCCGACGGCGTGAACGCGCGGATCCGTGAGTTGGGCCGCCGCGACATTCCACTCGAATACCACCTGCTCGGCAAGACCCCGGCGCCCTGGCAGCCCGTCAACAGTCTGTATCTCCGCGGCCGCATGGGGTGGACGCTGGCGCTGAGCCGCCTCGAGGAGCAACAGCAGCGGGCCCGGGCGTTGGTGGGCCCAGCCGCGGCGGATGCGCTGTACCCCATCCACTCGCCGATTCAGGAGCCCATCGTTCCGAACGGTCAGGCCGCTCCACGCTACGACATCCAGCCCATCCCGCCGCCCGCGAAGCCCGAGTCCATCGGCCTGGGCCTTCCGCCCGACCGGTTTCCCAAACCGGCTGCCAGCGCGCCGGACCTCGGTGCCGAGGATGCCATTGGGAGCAACAACTGGGCGGTGTCGCCAGCGCGGACGGCCGCGGGATATGCGCTACTGGCGGGAGATCAGCACCTGGATCTGACCCTGCCGTCGATCTGGTACGAGGCGCACCTGGTCGTGCCCGATTCCCTTGATGTCTACGGGGTGACCATTCCCGGCGCGCCGGGCATCGTGATCGGCTTCAATCGAGACGTGGCGTGGACGTTCACGAACACCGAAGCCGATGTCCAGGATCGCTACTCCGAGGTGGTGGACGATTCGGTGCATCCGCGCCAGTACCGGGTAGATGGCGCCTGGCGGCCGCTTCGGATGGTCGAAGAGCAGTATCTGGATGCGCGCGGCAGGATGATCGCGCGGGACACCCTGCGGTTCACGCATCGTGGCCCGCTCACCCTCGACGTCGAGGGCCACTGGGTCTCCTCTCGGTGGACGGTGCTCGAGTCCGGCGGCGAACTCGCCGTGCTCTCCCGCGCGGCCCGGGCGCGGACTGCGCAGGCCTGGCTCGATTCCACCGTCGGCTACCAGGCGCCTGCGCAAAACATGCTCGTCGCCGATCGGGCCGGCACCATCGCCATCCGCTCCACTGGTCGCTTCCCACTCCGCCCGGTAGTCCGCGGGGATCTGGTCCAGCGGGGCGACACCTCCGCGGCCGACTGGACCGGCGATTGGGCTCCGAGCGCGCTCCCGCAGGCGGAGAACCCGGTGCAGGGCTATCTAGCCTCCGCGAATCAGGAGCCGATCGACCCGCGGGTAAACCCGCGCTACCTCGGCGCCAACTGGTACACACCCTGGCGCGCGATCCGCATCAATCAGCTACTGCGTGCGGATAGCGCCGTCACCCCTGACGCGATGCGCCGCTATCAGACCGATCCCGGGAGCCCTGCGGCCGATCTGTTCATCCCGGCCTTCTTCAAGGCGGCGCGGCGGTTCCCCGCGCGGGATTCGCTGCAGCTCGCGGTGCGGCTGCTGGCCCAATGGGACCGCCGCTATACCAGGGAAAACACCCGCGCGGTGCTCTACGAGGCGGCACTTCGCCATCTGCAATCCCTGCTCTGGGACGAATTGGCAGCGTCACCCCCGAACGGTCTTGGCACCCCCGACCTCCCCGGCCTTGGCGTGGTCGCGGAGCTGTTGCAGGACCCTGCCAGCCCGTGGTGGGACATCCGGCGCACTCCGGATGTCGTCGAAGATCGCGATGCAATTCTTGCTGATGCACTCGTGGCTGGTTACGAGGAGACCGTCCGACGGTACGGCCCGCCCGACAGCGGAGGCTGGCGCTGGGACCGGGTGCGGCACGACAACATCTTTCATCTGCTACGAATCCCGGCGCTGTCCGCGTTGGACATTCCGGTGCAGGGCGGACAATCGACGCTCAATCCCTCGAGTGGCTGGGGGACCTTCGGGCCCAGCTGGCGCATGGTGGTCGAAATGGCTCCTGAGGTCCGAGCATGGGGGATCTATCCGGGAGGGCAGTCCGGAAACCCCGCCAGCTCCCGGTATGCGGATCACCTCACCACCTGGTCGGACGGCCAGCTGGACACACTCTTCTTCCCGCGCACCGGCGCCTTGGCCGCCGCACGCTCGCGGAGCACGCTGAGCCTCGTGCCGCCCAAATGAGCTGGAGCCGCGCCATCGAGGTGTTGCTGCTGGCTCTCCTCGCCGCTCTCGCTACCTGGTTCGCTGGCTGGTGGGCGGTGCCGCTGCTCACGGCCGTCTGGCAGGTGGCTCGACCGACGGTACCATCCTGGCTTGCGGGCGCGGCTGGATCGGTCGGGTGGCTAGGGCTCCTCCTGATGCTCCCGCCGGCGCCGCTGGCCCGACTCACTGCCAGGCTCAGCGGCATCTTCCATCTCCCTCCCGGCGGGGCGCTGATCCTTTGTCTCGGCTTCGTATTTCTGCTCGGGTGGAGCGCAGCCCGAGTGGTCCGGCCGCTCCGGAGTCAGTGAGCGGACTCGGGGAGCTTCATGGCGAACGTCACCACCGCGCCTCCCGGCTCCCGGACCGTGAACTCGTCCATCCCGTAGAAGGTCTTGTGGCGCTCCGCGACCCGGGGGAGCCCGGCCATCGCCCGGTCAACCTGCTCGATATCCGTTACTTCCATGAACAGCGCGACCGAGTGTCCCCGGGGCGCGGCGACCGCCGCCTTTGACTCAGCCTCTACCGAGGCCCAGGTCTGGTACATCACTTCGATCCCATCGCGCATCAGCATGGCGAACTGCGGCCGACCGTCAGGACCGGGCACCTCGGCGATGTTGGAAAAGCCCAGCCGGTCAGTCCAGAAAGGCAGGCAGGGGGCGACCTGGTCGACCAGGATGACTGGAGTGAGACGATTGACGAACGTGGCCATGGGGACCTCGGGGTGAAGGGCGCTGGGGGCGCGGAGCTAGTCTCAATAAGACTTGCATCTAGTATAAATAAGACTATATTGCTGTCAAGTCATGCCCCTCGACCTGACCCTGCCCGACCTGGTGGTCCTGTCGCTCCTCGCAGAGCGGCCGATGCATGGCTACGAGCTGAACCAGGAGCTCGAGCGGCGCGAGGTCCGCGATTGGGCGGGGATCTCCCGTCCGCAGGTGTACTACTCGCTCAAGAAGCTGGCCCGGAGCGGGCACTTGGCGAAGGCGCTTCCAGCCGGCGGGAGCGCCGGGCCGGAGCGGCAGGTCTGGCGCATTTCCGCCGCCGGCCGAAGGGGACTAGCCCAAGCCCTGGCCCGGGAAGAGTGGGCGGTGCAGCGTCCTCCCCCTCCGTTCCTCACCTGGATGGCCCTCTCCCCATTCGCCGATCCCGCGGACCGAAGCCGCCTGTTGCGGCGACGCCGGGCCTTTCTCGAAGAGCAGATCGCCAAGGAGCGGACGACACTCGAGGCGATTCTCCGGGACAGCGGACCCATGGTCGCTCCGGCGGCGCAGATCGTGCGTCTCGCCATCCGGCAGTGGGAGATCGAGCTGGAGTGGCTGGCCGAGGTGGCAGGGGATGCGGGCCACGAGGGGTGAAATGGCAGGCGTAGGGCCTATTCCGACACGAGCACTGGTTCTGCCGAGCCCTTATGTCTAGATTTGAATCGCCCGATAACTGCGGAGGGACCCCTGTACCCATTCGCTGGACCTTATCACTGAAGGATTAGTTCGTGTCACGAGCAGATCGTCGTCGTCCGTCCTCTCCCCCGCCGCCCAGAGACCGCAGCCTTGGCCGCCGTTCGATGGATGCCCACCGCAGGTGGCTCATCGACAAGTACGGCTCTGTTTGCGCTTACTGTGGGACGGAGATCCCCGAGGACCGCACCACCCTGGACCACGTCTACCCCCGAAAGGGGCAGACGGCCTACGACCGTCCAGACAACCTCGTCATCGCCTGTCAGCCCTGCAATTCCGCCAAGGCGGACACCCCCTTCGTCGCGTTCATCGCGCAGAAGCGGGCCCGCGGCGTGTTCCTGCTCCACTATGGAGAGCATCTCTCCGACTGGGTGAAGGACATGGTCCGCCACGCCTCGGAGCGGGAATGGCTGCCCTCGAATCGGCCGCAGTTTGTGCCGCACAACGGGAACGGCCGGCACTAGCCCCGCGAGAGGCAGGAGACAGGCAAGCAGCGAGGGCCGGATTCCACCTGGAGTCCGGCCCTCGAGAGTTTGAAAGGTCCTACTTGCTTAGCGCAGCGCTTCCTCCGTAATCCGCTTCTGTTCAGCGGTATGGGCGGCGGGATAGCCCTCGGCCGGGCTCGCCCGGTCCGGACGGCCGGTGTAGGTGAGCTCGATCCCCGCGGAGAGCAGCTCTCGGAGGCGAGGCTCGACGTAGTGCCAGGCCCCCATGTTCCGTGGCTCCTCCTGCACCCAGACCAGCTCGGTCAGGTTGGGATAGCTCGCCAGGGTGGCCCTCAATTCCTCGAGTGGGAAGCTGTACAGCTGCTCCAGCCGGACCAGCGCCCTGCGAGACCGATCCGTGCCCGCCGCCGCGGCCAGCAGATCGTAGTAGACCTTTCCCGAGCACAGGATCATTCGCTTGACCTGGTCGCGATAGCTCGCTGCGACCGGGTCGTCCAGGACCGGCTGCCAATGTCCGGTGGCGAGATCGTCCAGACGACTGGTTGCCTGCGGGAGCCGGAGCAGGCTCTTGGGGGTCATCACCACCAGGGGGCGCTGGCGGGAGCGCTTGGCCTGCCGGCGCAACAGATGGAAGTACTGAGCGGGTGTCGTTGGATTGGCGACCCGGATGTTGCCCTCGGCGCAGAGCTGGAGGAACCTCTCCACCCGCGCACTCGAGTGCTCCGGCCCCTGGCCCTCGTAGCCGTGGGGGAGAAGCAGGGTGAGCCGAGTCGTGAGGCCCCACTTGGAGAGGCCGGAGACGATGAACTGGTCCACGATGATCTGGGCACCGTTCACGAAGTCCCCGAACTGCGCCTCCCACAGAACCAGTGTCTCCGGCGCGGCCGCGCTGTAGCCGTACTCGAAGCCCAGCGTCGCCAGCTCCGAGAGCGGGCTGTTGTGCAGCTCCAGGCTGGCCAGTGCGCCCGGCAGGTGCATCATCGGCGTGTGGGTCTTCCCATCCACCGCATCGTGCAGCACCAGGTGTCGCTGGCTGAAGGTGCCTCGCTCGGTGTCCTGACCCGTAAGGCGGAGCGGAACCCCTTCGACCAGGAGCGCCGCGAGGGCCAGACCCTCCGCGTGGGCCCAGTCGATTCCGCCCTCGGGGCCAAGCGCGGTCCGGCGCCGTTCGAGCTGCTTGATCAGCTTCGGGTTGACGGTGAAACCCTCAGGCCAGGTGAGCAGCTGCTCGTTAAGCGCCTTGAGCATCTCCGGCTTCACGGCCGTCTCCACTTCAACGCCCGAGGAGCGCTCGGCGATCTTGGCCTGCTCGTGCGGCGCGGCCTGCCCGATGTTTGCCTTGAACGCCTGCTGGATGTCGACCAGCCGTTGGTAGCCGTGTTCGTACTGCGTGTCGGCCTCCGCGGCCGACAGAACGCCGCGGCTGGTGAGCAGCTCGGCGTATTGCTGTCGGACCGTCGGCAAATTCCTGATCCGCTCCACCATCAGCGGCTGGGTGTACGAGGGTTCGTCGCCCTCGTTGTGGCCATGGCGGCGGTAGCCCACCAGATCGATCAGGACATCCTCGTGAAACCGCTCCCGGTAAGCCATCGCCAGGCGCACGGCGGCGAGGCAGGCCTCGGCGTCGTCGGCATTGACGTGGATGATCGGGATGTCGAAGCCCTTGGCCAGATCGCTCGCATGGCGGGTCGACCGGGCATCGCTCATGTCGGTGGTGAAGCCCACCTGGTTATTGGTGATCAGGTGAATCGTGCCACCGGTCCGGTACCCCAGCAGGGCGCCCAGGTTGAGGGTCTCGCTCACCACTCCCTGGCCGGCGAAGGCCGCATCGCCGTGGATCACCACCGGCAGCGCGACCGTGGGATCGTGGTGCGCGTCCCGTCCCTTGCGGTTGGTCTGTTCCGCGCGGGCGCGCCCGTCGACCACCGGGCCCACAAATTCCAGATGGCTGGGGTTCGGACTGAGCGTAACTGTGAGCACCTTGCCGCTTCGGGTCTTGTAGGCCCCCTCCGCGCCGTGATGGTATTTCACGTCGCCGGTGCCGCCATCAGGCGTCAGCCCGCTCAGGGCGGCGTTCTTTGCTCCCTCGAACTCGGCGAAGATGGTCTCGTACGGGCGGTTCACGGTGTGCGCCAGCACATTCAGCCGGCCGCGGTGAGCCATCCCCAGCACGACCTCGCGGGCGCCCTGCTGCGCGGCGAGCTCCATGATGAGGTCGAGCATCGGCACCAGCATGTCTACGCCTTCGATCGAGAACCGCTTCTGCCCGAGATACGCCTTGTGCAGGAAGCGCTCGAACGCCTCGACATCAATCAGCCGCTGGTACAGCCACTTCTGTTCCTCCGTGCTCAGCGGTTGGCGGTGATGTCCCGTCTCGATCATCTGCCGCAGCCAGACCCGCTCCCCATGGTTGGAAATGTGCTCCTGCTCGTAGGCCATGGTGCCGCAGTAGGCCTCGTGCAGCCGGGGCAGTGCGTCGGCCAGAGTCTGGCCGGAAGTGGAGATCCGGAGCACCGCCGTCGGGATGGTGGCCATCACCTCGGGGGTGAGTCCCAGAGGGGCGGGGTCGAGCGCCGGGTCGCCGATGGGCTCGCTGCCCAGCGGGTCGAGATGCGCGGCCAGATGGCCATGAGTGCGATGGGCCTTCACCAACGCCATGGCCGCTGCGACGTGGTACAGGTCGGCCTGTGATTCGATGACCGGAAC
>DASPUE010000381.1:0-3173 GCA_035623055.1 Gemmatimonadales bacterium | reverse complement strand
CGCCGCACTCCGTTCTCTTCGGGTCGTCAGTCCCCTCCTCAAATTGACAGCCGCCGCGGATAGCCGTTTCCGGCCGGTCGCTCCGCCGGTGAGCCGGGAGAGCGGTCAGGTACGCCGCGACATGCTCCTCGGCCTCTTCTCCCTCGCCGACATGACCGTGGCCGAGGTCATGACGCCGCGCATCGACATCATCGCGGTGGACACCGCCGCCAGCCGCGACGAAGTGATCAGCACCCTGCGGCGCTCCGCGCACGCCCGGGTGCTGGTCTACGACGACCATCCGGACTCCGTCGTTGGCGTCCTCTACGCCAAGGACATGCTCGCGAGCCTCCCTCAAGGCGAAGACGCCGAGGACTGGCACACCCTGATTCGGCCGGCGGCGTTTGTCCCGGAGGGGAAGACGCTGGACCGTCAGCTGCGTGACTTCCAGCGCGGGCCGAGTCACCTGGCCGTGGTGGTCGATGAGTTCGGCGGCACAGCTGGTCTGGTAACCCTGGAAGACATTCTCGAGGAGGTTGTCGGGGAGATCCAGGACGAGTACGACACCGAGGAAGCCCAGCGGATTGTCGAGGATACCGAGGGCCACCTGTCGGTCGAAGGCGGAGTCCCACTCGCGGAGCTGGAGGCGCTGCTGGGCCACAGCTTCAACCGGGAGGATGTGACTACCATCGGCGGCCTGGTGCTGGATGCCTTCGGGCGGGTGCCCCGCAGCGGGGAGCGCATCGAGGTGGACGGCATCGACATCCTGGTGGAGCAGGTGGCTCGCCGGCGGGTGCGGCGCGTGCTGGTGACCCGGCCCGCGAGGGCCGAGGCCGCCGCCGAGGATGGTGGGTCGTGACCTGGCTGGTGCTTGGGCTCGGACTCGCGCTCGCCATCTTTGGCGCGGTGGCCGGCACGGCGCTGGTCTCGCTGAGCCGTCTGGAGCTCACCCGGGCAGTGGCGCGCCAGCTGCGGGGCGGTGCGGGCTCCCTCACCTGGATCGTGGAGATGGAGCGCCACCTGGGTGTCACCGCGGCTCTCACGGCACTGGGGGTGATCACCGTGGGTGCGGCGATCCCCGCGTTCTTCGGCGGGTTCACCCTCGCCGCGTTGGCGTTACTGCTGGTGCTGGTGGCGACGCCGCTGGTCCTGCTGGCGGGCTACCTGATTCCGCGATGGCTGGTCCGGCCGCGCGCGGAATCGCTCCGGAATCTGGTGGTGCCGCTGCTCAGGCCCATCGCCCGGGTGGTGAATCTGGTTCTGCCGGCCCGGGCCCTGCCTGGGGCCGGCGACCTTCGCGCCTTCTGGCGCGAAGGCGCCGCCTCCGGGGCAGTGGCCGATGACGAGCTGATCATGGTCGGCGGAGTGATGACCTTTGCGGAGCGGCCGGTGCGCGAGGTCATGACCCCCCGCACCGATGTGGTCGCAGTCTCGGAGGACGACGCCCTGGACGACATCGCCGCGGTGTTCGCCCAAAGCGGGTACAGCCGGCTTCCCGTCTACCGCGGGACGCTCGACGAGATCGTCGGGATGCTGCACGCGTTCGACCTGTTCAAGCTCAAGCCTGGGGACCGGCTCCCGATCCGCCCCGTTGCCAATGCGCCGGCCAGCCGTACTTGCGGCAATCTGCTGCTCGACATGCAGCGGGAACGGCGCCACCTCGCGGTGGTGCTCGATGAGTTCGGCGGCACGCTGGGGATCGTGACGCTGGAGGATCTGCTGGAGGAGCTGGTGGGGGAGATCTTCGACGAGTTCGACGTCGCGGCGTCTCAGGGTGCCGGGGGGCCGATTCTCTTCGAAGCGGATGGCGCGCTGCCGATTTCGGCCATCGAGGACCGCTTCGAGCAGTCCCTGCCGACGGCGCGCACCAGTACGGCCGGAGGACTCTTGACCGAGCTTGCCGGCCGGATTCCCGGTGCGGGAGATCGCTTCCTGGTTCGGGGGCTCGAGTTCGAGGTATTGCAGGCTTCCCCGACCCGCGTGGAGCGGGTCCTGATCCGCCGGGGCTCGCCTGAGCCGATCCTGCTGGCGCCGCCGGTGAGTGGGGCAGGGGGTGGGTAGCCACCGGTCGTGAGACCGGTGGCTACCCACCTGTCGCGGCCGGTCGGACGGGAACCGTCCGACCGGCCGCGATGGCTACCAGTCCAGCACCATCTCCGCTCTGGTATAGAGATACCGTCCGTTATAGCCGAACGGCGAGGCCGCAGCCCAGGGGAAGGTGTTGCCGTTGTTGTTGTTTACATTCTTCATCTGGTCCGGGTAGGTGTTAAAGAGGTTCCGGGCCCCGATGGACAGGTCGATCTGATTGAAGCGGTATCCCACCTCGGCATCGAAAAGCGTCTTCGCCCCGTAGCTCTCTGCATCGGTGAAACTCGGCTCGGCCGAACGGAATTTCCCGTAGTAGGACCCGCGCGCGAGTGAGTGGAACCTGCCGTTGGTGTAGTTCACCGTCAGCGTCCCGCGCCAGTCGGGACGCTCCTCCTCCAGCGCGAGAGTCGTCACCAGATCGAGCACGCTGGTGTAGGAGGTCGCGGTCCCCTGCAGGATCGGCGCGACTGGCGCGACTCGGGTGATCTTGTTGCGGGTATAGTTGACCCCCGCGTTGACGTCGAAGGTGCCGGAGCCCGCGGGCACCCGCCAGTCGGCGGTGAAGTCGATGCCGTCGGTCTTGGTGTCCAATCCGTTGGTGAAGAACTGCACCGCGCTGATACTGGTGATCCCCGAATCGGTGAGAATCCGCTGCACCACGCTGTCGGCGCTGCCATCGTAGGTGGCGCCGAGCAGGATCCGGTCGTTGATCTTGATATGGAACACGTCGACCGTCAGCGTCAGGTTCTCGGCAGGTGAGAACGCTACGCCGCCGCTCAGATTGACCGAGGTCTCCTCCTTGAGCGGCTTGGCGCCGAAGATCCGCGCCGCGCGGTTGGTCACCGGGAAGTTGCCTACCTCAATGAGCTGCCCGCCGATGAAGTTGGTGGTGGTGTGGCTGAAGTAGCTCTGCGCCAGTCCCGGTGCCCGGAACCCCGTGCTGGCGGCCGCACGGACCAGGAACCGCCTTGTCGGCTGGAACTTGGCGGCGACCTTGCCGGTCATCCGCGACCCGAAATCGCTGTAGTGCTCGAACCGGCCCGCCACATCCACGAGGAACTCGCGCGTCAGCTGGGACTCCAGGTCGGCGTACACTCCGACGTTGT
>DASPUE010000380.1:0-8448 GCA_035623055.1 Gemmatimonadales bacterium | reverse complement strand
GCACATCCTCCCCCTCCTCGACTCGGGCGAAGCCGCCGGTTTCCTGTACTATGTCATGCCCTACATCGAGGGCGAGTCGCTGCGAGAGCGCCTGACCCAGAAGGGCGAGCTCCCCGTCGGCGATGCCGCGCGATTGCTGCGCGACGTGGCGGATGCCCTCTCCTACGCCCACGGTCGCGGCGTCGTACACCGGGACATCAAGCCAGACAACGTCATGCTCTCGGGGCGCCACGCGCTGGTGATGGATTTCGGCGTCGCCAAGGCGGTGAGCGAGGCCACCGGTCGCCAAAGTCTGACCACGGTGGGAGTCGCCTTGGGCACGCCCGCCTACATGGCCCCGGAGCAAGCGGCGGCCGATCCGCACGTGGACCACCGCGCCGACTTGTACGCGCTCGGCGTCATGGGTTACGAACTGCTCACCGGCCGGCCGCCGTTCACTGGCATCACTCCCCAGCAGGTCCTGGCCGCGCACGTGACCGAAACGCCGCGGCCCGTCACCGAACTGCGTGCCGCCTGTCCCCCGGCTCTGGCCGAGGCGATCATGCGCTGCCTCGCCAAGCGGCCGGCGGACCGATGGCAAACAGCCGATGAGCTGGTCGAGCGGCTCGAAACGGTTGTCACCACGAGTGGAGGGGTGACGCCCACCCAGACCCAGCCCACCGCGGCCGTGCCGCCTGGCTCCTGGTCGGCTTCTCCACTCCGCGTGGTCGGGCTCTTTCTGCTGGCATCGTGCGGAGTCTTGGGTGTCGTCTATTTCCTGACGATTCAGCTTGGGCTGCCGGACTGGGTTCCGTGGGCGGCGCTGGCGCTCCTCGCCATCGGCCTTCCCATCATGGTCTTCACCGGATTGATCGAGCGGCGCCGTGCCGATGCCCGGGCAACAGGCGTCTGGTCAGCCAGCGGCGAAACGGGCGTTCAGCGCCACATCACCTGGAAGCGCGCGACACAGGGAGGTTACCTCGCCTTCAGCGCCCTCGGCGTCGCCGCCGCGGCATATACCCTGATGCGGCTGCTGGGGATCGGTCCGGTTGGCACCCTGGTGGCCGCGGGCAAACTCTCCGCCCGCGACAAGCTTCTGGTCGCCGACTTTGTCAACAAGGCCGCCGATACCACCCTCGGGAGCTCACTCACCGAGGCCTTCCGCATCGACCTGGCCCAATCACCGCTGATTTCGGTCCTGGGGAGCACCGCGGTAAGCGCCGCCCTGGTCCGAATGAGCCGCGACCCGGCCAAGCCCCTCGACGCGACCACCGCCCGCGAGCTGGCGGTCCGCGAAGGAGCCAAGGCCATCGCCGTTGGCGAGATCAGCCCGGTCGGGAAGGGCTACGTCATCTCGGCCCGCATCCTCTCAGCGGCGGATGGAGGCGAGCTGGTCGCGCTCCGGGAAACCGCGGATGACGACTCGCAGATTCTCAAGGCGCTCGACCGCCTGTCCAAAGCAGTGCGGGAACGCATCGGCGAGTCCCTCCGGAGCATTCGGACCAACGACCCGCTGGAGCAGGTGACGACCGGGTCGCTGGAGGCCCTTCGGCTGTACACCGACGGCGTGCGGATGAGCAACGCGGCGGACAACGACCGGGCGATCACCCTCCTTCAGCAGGCGGTTTCGATCGACACCGGTTTCGCGATGGCCTGGCGGAAGCTGTCAGTAGTGCTGAGCAATTCCGGCGGGAGCGGTGCCAGTGCCATCGACGCTGCCACCAGGGCGTATGCCCATCGCGATCGGCTTCCAGAGAGGGAGCGCTACCAGACCACCGCGTTCTACTACTGGAAGGTGGAGAACGATCGCGACAAGGCCATCGCCGCCTATCGCTCGGTGCTTGGCATCGATCCGGAGGATTTGTCCGGACTCGTCAACCTTGCTGGGCTGTTGAACGAAAAGCGTCAGTACGCGGCCGCGGAGACGCTGGCCGTTCAAGCGGTGCGCGTCAGCCCGACCACGGTTGCTGCCTACGATGTCCTCATGAACTCACAGCTCGCGCAGGGAAAGGTGCCCGAGGCCCGTGCCACTCTTCAGCGCTTCTCGGCGGCCATGCCGGGAAACCCGGTGCTCTGGTTCTACCGTGCCGGCTTCTACGGCGCGACCGGGGCCTATGACAGTACCCTTGCTGCCCTGCGCGCGGCGCAGAGCCAGCCTCATGATCTGAGCACCCAAGCCGGTATCGCGTTTACCCTGGCCAGCGTCAACCGGCTACTCGGGCGGATGGCAAACTCGGAACAGAACCTACATGAAGCGGCGGTCCTCTCGGAGCAGCGCGAACTGCCCGGTCAGGCGCTCGACGTGGCATGGATTATCGCGATCAATCGGGCGCTGTTCCTCCGGGATCCCGCACTCGCCATGAAGACCCTCGACTCGGCGCTCCAGCGGCATCCCCTTGCCTCGATTCCGGTGGCCGATCGCCCCTACATCGGTCTTGCCGCCGCGTATGCCATCGTCGGGCAGACGGCGACCGCGAAGCGCTATCTCAGCGAGTACGATGCCAATGTGCCCGAGACGATCCGCAAGCGATCGGTCTTCCGGAACTGGGCGACAGGATACATCGCACTGGCCGAGAATCGCGGGCAGGATGCCGTCGCCGCTTTCAAACAGGCGCGGGACCAGAGTGCGTGCACCAACTGCGCCCTGCTCGAGTTGGGCCAGAGCTACGAACTGCTCAAGCAGCCCGACTCTGCCATGACCATGTACCTGCGCGCGGTCGAAAACCCCCACGACGGCAACAGCCTGGACGACCGCGCCTGGAACGACGCCCGGGCCTTCCAGCGCCTCGGCGAGCTGTACGAAGACAAGGGCGACAAGCAGAAAGCGCTCGAGTATTACGGTCGCTTCGTGGACCTGTGGAAGGGAGCCGACCCCTCGCTCCAGGCCCAGATAAAGACGGTGAAGGAGCGAATGGCCAAGCTGGCGGGGGAGGGAGGTCGATAGACGGGGTTGGGACGGGTCACGGCCCGAATCTTGTAGATTGCCCGGGATCACTATCGATCAGGGCGGACGAATGCGGATTCTCGTGACCGGCGGGGCCGGCTTCATCGGAAGCCATACCACGGTAGAACTCCTGAAGGCCGGCCACGACGTGGTGGTGGTGGACAACTTCAGCAATAGCAAGCCGGAGGCGGTCCGTCGAACCGAAGAGCTGGGCGGGCGGCCTCTCGTGTTTCAGAAGGTAGACCTGCTGGACCGCGAGGGACTCGATGCGGTCCTGCAGCGCCATCCAGTCGACGCGGTGATCCACTTCGCCGCCTTTAAGGCGGTGGGCGAGTCGGTCGCCAACCCGCTCAAGTATTACCACAACAACATCACCGGAACGCTGGCCCTGTGTGAGGCGATGATCGCCCATGGGGTGAAGACCATGGTCTTCAGCTCCTCAGCGACCGTGTATGGTGATCCCTCCCGGGTGCCGGTGACGGAGGATTTCCCCCTGGCCGGGGTGAATCCCTACGGTCAGACCAAACTGGTGATGGAGCAGGTCTTCCGCGACCTGTACCGCTCGGACCCGAGCTGGAATATCACTCTACTCCGCTACTTCAATCCCGTTGGCGCGCACCCCAGCGGCCGGATCGGCGAGGACCCGAACGGGACCCCCAGCAATCTGTTCCCCTACATCACCCAGGTCGCGGTCGGTAAGCTGCCGTTCGTGCGGGTGTTCGGGAACGACTACCCCACGCCGGACGGGACCGGTGTCCGGGACTACATCCACGTTGTAGATCTCGCCCTCGGCCACCTGAAGGCGCTCGAGAAGCTCACCGGCTCGACCGGCTGCCGAGCCTACAATCTCGGGACCGGGCACGGCAGCAGCGTGCTGGAGGCGATCCATGCATTCGAGCGGGCGATCGGTCGGCCGATTCCATACCAGGTTCTCCCGCGGCGCCCCGGCGACGCCGCCAGCTGCTACTGCGACCCATCGCTTGCGGCGCGGGAGCTTGGCTGGAAGACGGAGCGGGACCTCGACGCCATGTGCCGTGACGCCTGGCGCTGGCAGTCGCAGAACCCGAAGGGATACCCCGAGGACTGAGCCCGGGCGCTCAGACGCGGGGGCGCCAGAGGAATCGGCTGGGCCGCTCCCGGAACGCCCGGCGAATCGCGCCCCAGAGGCGAGTTCGATCCGCGCGCCCCAGATCCCGCGCCCGCATCGCGGTGCGGAGGGCGAGCGCGAACGACACCCCGAAGTTGCAGGCCCCCATCACCACGATTCCGCCGAGCCCCCACGCAAGATCGCTTAGGTGAAACGCCGGCGTTCCATACAGCGATCCTGCCGCAATCGCGAGCGTCGCCGCATTCAAGGTGACGTGGCGCACCTCGATCGGCAGACCCATGAACTGGAACGCTACCGGGGAGAACCCCAGCAGAAACCCCAGCACCACGTACCCGACGATACCGCTCAGGTGGTGTTCGATGAACTGCCCCAGCCGGGCCGCGCGCATCGGACCGAGAGCCCGTCGCAGGCCAGGACGGCGCGCCACGGCCTCGGGAAGACCTCGGTACGCGGACCAATTCGCCGCCCACCCGGCACAGAGGCTCGAGAGCCAGAGGAAGACTCCGGTGAGGGCGGCGTAGGGAGCGGTCAGGGAAAGGAAGGGGTGTAACCCGCGCACGGTTCGCAGGGCCGAGCTCTCCATAAGAACAGGGCGCCCGGCGATCCCCCACACCGCCGCGACGAGCGCCAGGGAGGCCGGAAGAGTCACCAGCACATTGCCGATGGTCGCGATGACCTGCGATCGGGTGACACCCGCGACCAGCTCGACCTGCTCCTCGAGATCGTCCTTGTGCTCGAGCGCCGCGGCCAGTGCTGCGGCGGTCATGGCCGGTTGCTTGGACGCCAGCGTGAGATGAAAGAGTTGCAGCAGGATGAAGCTCACCGAATAGTCGATGGCGAGGCTCACCCCCAGGACCATCGGGGCCAGTGGCAGCCCGCCGAGCGCGATCTTTCCCAGCGCAGTGAAGGCGGTGAGCATGCCCGCCCAGCCCGCCGAGACGCCGATGGCTGCCCAGTCGCGCCGGTCCCGCACCAGATAGCGCTCACCGGTTTCGCCGGTGTGTTCGACCACCTTTCGCGCCAGCCGCTTGAGCGAGGTGCGGCCAAGTGAGCGTACACCCCGCTGTCGCAGGCTGCCGCGCACAAGCTCCACCGTCAGGGCATGTCCGCCCCGTCCCCCGGCCGCCACGGCGAGTAGCTGGTCGATCCTCTCCAGCCCCGACTCGATCAGCTCCAGGCGATAGATGAGATCGGTGGAGACGCCGCGCGTCTCCAGCAGGTCATGCGCCTGCCGCAGATCCTCCGCACACGCGCCGCGTAGTGATTCCCATTCCTTCCATTGAAGTCCGCTGTGGGGAGCTACCGCGAGGGCATCCACCACTGCGATGAGACGGAAAAAGGGCGAGCTGGCCTCGGGGCGATGGGGAGTGAGCTGCAGAACTTCCCGGGCGACGCCGGTCGCCGCCATCCGAATCGCCACCAGTCGAGCGGCGTCGAGAAAGGCCTCCCGCGTGGGTGCAACGATGGAACTCCATCTGGCCACGATGTCCGGCGCGAGCCCCTCCAGCCATGCCGCGTCATCCTCCTTCAGGCCGAGATGGGAGACTGCGACGTAGAGATCGTCCTCCGGCTCGAGGCGAGGCACCAGTCGATCCACCACCCGTTCGACCGCCTCCTTGACCAGGGTGACATGCACCGGGAGACCGGTCTCGGCGAGGAGCCGGACGGCAGACGGATGGGTCCATGCCCTGCGCAGGTGTTCGCTGAGTTCGCCCTGACGGGGGTGGCTGCTGAGTACCTGGTCGAGAAGCGCGAGCCGGCGGGTACGGGGGATCTCAAGGCCCTGGCGCAGGGGGCTCGCCTCGAGCAACCAGGCGAGAACCGGCTCGACGGTGCCGGGAGCGGGCCCGTCAAGCAGGTCATCGAGCAGGCGTCGCGCGACGAGATTGGGCGGTGAGGACGGCACCCGCGGAAGCTAGGCCCGACTGCCGGACGGTGGAAGCTGGCCCGGCGACGCCAAGCGGGTGAGCAGTGGCGTCCCCCCGCTTGGCGTGCGGTACCCCGTGGCCGTCAGCGCGCTCCCGCCGGGAGATGATTGGTGAGGTAGCCGGTGAGAAGCGTGAAAAGATGCAGGGTGGTGCCTTCTCCCTCGAAGATCCCGTGCGAACGGTTCGGGTAGGCCATGATCGAGAACTGCTTGTTGGCCTCGACCAGGGCGTTGATCAGGCGCTCAGTACCCTGATAGTGCACGTTGTCGTCCCCCGTACCGTGCACCACCAGCAGGTTGCCGCGCAGCCGGCCGGCGAACGTGAGCGGCGAAGATTGGCGGTAGTCTTCTTCGTTCGGTCCGGGGAGCCCCATGTAGCGCTCCTGATAGATGGTGTCATACAGGTGAACGTCCGGGACCGGCGCGACCGCCATTCCGGTCTGATACACATCAGGTGCCCGAAACATCAGGTTGAGGGTCATCGAGCCGCCGCCGCTCCAACCCCACACCGCGAAGCGGGTGGAATCCACCCAGCCCCACCGCCCGATCGCGCGAGCAGCGCCAGACTGATCCTCCGAGGCATATACCCCGATCTTCCGGTAGATCGACTTGCGCCAGCTCCGACCCCTGAGCGACGGGGTCCCCCGGTTGTCCATCGTGATGACGGCATACCCCATCTGGGTGAGCATGAGGTGCCAGGGGTCGTCCGCGTACCAGGAGTCCACCGCCGTCTGCGCCGCCGGCTCCCCGTAAACGTGGAAGAGCACCGGGTACTTCTTCGTGGAGTCGAAGTCCGCGGGGTACATCACCAGCCCGTCCAGCTGCACGCCGTCGCCCGCGTCTACCCGGAAGAACTTGACCGGTCCCTTCCTGAGCAGCGCATAGCGATGCCGCAGCTCGGCGTTGTCGGAAAGGGTCCGGATGGTTTCGTGGGTGGGGAGCTTGATCAGCTCGGTGACCGGCGGAGTGGTGAAGTTGGAGAAATTGTGGACGGCATAGCGTGCCCCGGGTGCGATGCTGTAGTAATGCGTGCCCTGCTGCGACGCCGGAGTGAGCCGCTCCGCAGACGCGGCGCCGTCGAGACGGGTCCGGTACAGGTAGCGTTGGGTCGGGTTGTCCGGCGAGGCGGTGTAATAGAGCCAGCCACCCGTGGTATCCACCGCGACGACTTCGGCGATGTCAAAGGCGCCCGGTGTGATCAGCCGGACATCCGCTCCGTCCCGCGAGATGGAATAGGCGTGACGCCAGCCGTCCCGCTCGCTGACCCACAGGAACCGGGCGCCGCCGGACAGCCAGTCCCAGCTGTCGACCACATCCACCCAGGCGCTGTCCCGGTCCACGAAGGTCGGCCTGGTGACACCGGTGGCGGCGTCACCAACCAGGATGGTCAGGGTGTTCTGCAGACGGTTGAGATGCTGCATCACTACTTCGCGGCTGTTGCCCGCCCATTCCATCCGTGCCACATAGACGTTGCGGGGATCACCGGGAATCCGCATCCATCTGGTCGCGCCGCCGGCGGCACTCACCACGCCGACCCGCACCGCGGAGTTGGTGGTCCCCGCCTTGGGGTACTGGACCGGTTTCACATAGGAGTAGAGACTGTCGGCATCGTTGAGCAGATCGAAGTCGCCAACCCCGGAGGCATCGAGCTGCCAGTACGCGATCCGGGTGCCGTCGGGGCTCCAGCGGAACCCGTCGCGGTCATCGAACTCCTCTTCGTACACCCAATCGAATGTGCCGTTGATGAGGGTGCGGGAGCCATCGTGGGTAAGCGCGGTGATCCTGCCGTCACTGACGCGCTCCACGTACAGGTTGTTCTCGCGCACATACGCGACCCGGTCTCCGCGAGGAGAGAACTTCGCGAACATCAGGGTCTGTGGCTTCGCCGCCTTCCCGCCAAGCTGCCGCAGCGTTCCCGAATCGAGGTCAAGCACCCAATAATCGCCCCGGGTGTTCTGGCGCCAGACCCGAGCGGTATTGGTGAAGAGGAGCAGCTTCCGCCCGTCATCGGAGAACCGGAAGCTCTGCGCTCGCAAGGGCACCGTGTCGCCGGGCGGGACCAACTGCTCGCTCTTGACCAACAAGTGCTGGTCCCCGGTGACGGGATCCACTCGCACCAGGTCGGGACCACCGGCCTCGGGTCTCCGCACATAGGAGAAGTACGCCCCGCCGTCCGGGGTCCACCGGATCGGAGGCACCCGGTCGCTCGAGAAGAACTCGGAATTGAAGATCCGGTCCAGGGTAACGATGGATGAATCATCCTGTTGGGCCTGGGCGGAAGAGCCGGTGAGCGAGACGAGCACGGCCAGAGCGGGCAGGGTGCGACGAATCATGAACCGAACCGGGAAAGAGGGCACAGGAACTAACCGCCCGCCCCGACGCACGTCCAGAGTGGCCGGTTTCAGGCCCGCGGGGCAGCGCTTCCTGAGCAAACGCAACGAGCCCCCGCTTCTCGAGAGAAGCAGGGGCTCGTCCACCCAGCCGCGCGCT
>DASPUE010000379.1:0-3059 GCA_035623055.1 Gemmatimonadales bacterium | reverse complement strand
GCGAGCGCTCCGGGGAAGTTCCCGAATCCGCCGAAGTTGCCCAGTTCGGACCGGCCGACCGGATCGACCAGCGTCAGGCGGCCCTGAGTCGTGGTGTCGAATGGCCCGGCATTCATCACGTACAGGACCCCGTCCTGCGCCACGTCGCCCGAGAGGGCGTTGCCCGGGCCGGGCATCAGGATGGAATCGAGGCCAGTCGCGAGCCGGTTCGTGAGGGGATCCACCACCGAAAGCCAGCTGGGTCCGACCGGTTTGCCGGCCGAAAGATTGCCATTCAGGACGAACACCTTGCCGCGGGTGAATACCACTGCCTGCGGATAGATGCCGACTCCCACGCTGGCGGTGTCCCCCGTCAGGTAATTGACCCGGGTGACGGTGTTGAGGTTGGGGTTGGCAACGTATCCGACCGTATCATCGACCATCGCCGAGCCGGTGGCTCCGGAGCCGCTCGCCAATGGGGTCACCCGGGTGACGCTCTTGGACCGGAGGTCGATGACCGCCACTGCGTCGCCGGTCCCCAACGGGACCAGCGCCGTCCCATCCAGGGCGCTCACACCGGCCGGTGCGGGGTTGGTACCGCTCAGCTGGATCGTGTTCGAGGAAGACGGCGCGTCGACCGGAATGATCTGCAGCGTGGCGTCGTCACGGTTGACCACCAGGACCACTTCTTCCGCGGGCGGAAGCGGGGCGGTGGCCCGGGCGCAGCCGAAGTAAGAGAAGAGACCGAGAAAACCTACGGAGAAGAGGATCGCGGCATGGCGCTTCAGCATGCGGTGAAAGATGCAAAGGTCCGCGCCCCGGCGCGACTCGGGGGTGGCGGAATGCGCTCCGGATGCGCCGGTGGCTCGAGGCTATCGATCAATCGGGGCCCGGGACGGCGAGGGGATACACGCGAGTCCTCGGTCAGATACCCAGGGCGAGGCCCGCGAGCACGGCGCGCGGCCGACCCGCGAAGCCTACCACGGTCTGATAGTTCTTATCGAGCAGGTTTTCCGCCCGAATCATCCCGGTCACGCCCACCTGCCCGGGGCGATCGCGGAGAAGCTCCACGGAGGCGTCCGCATCCACGGTGACGTAGGCCGGCAGCGTGGTACGGACCGAGGGGAAAGGTGTGAAGTCCACGTCCCACCGCCGACCGACATAGTTGACGCCCAGCCCAAGTCCGAGCCGCTCCGCGATCCGGGTTCGACCGTCCACCCGGGCGCTGTGCTCGGGACGGCGGATGAGCGGCTGACCCGCCGCAAACACATCCCCGGCGCCAAGCTCGAAACCGGGGTCTACCACCCGGGTACGGAGCCAGGTGTACGACGCGGTGAGGGCGGTGCCCCGCGTAGGACGGACATCGACGACAACCTCGATGCCCCGGCTGGTGGCGGCACCTACATTCTGATAGGTGGGCTGCCCAGGGGCAGCTGAACCATCGTACTGGATGAGGTTCCGGAAGCGCTGATCGAAATAGTTCGCCGCCAGCACCACGGTACCGTTCGCCAGCGTCTGTTCCAAACCGACCTCCCAGCTTCGACTCTGCTCCGGTTTGAGGTTGGGATTCCCGACCTCAAAGGGGGCGTTGGCGTAGTTCTCCCGGATCGAAGGCTCCTTGAAGGCCGAGCCGATCGACCCGCGGATCCGGAGCCCGGCGGTGAGAGCGTAGACCACGCCGGCACGATAGGTGAAGTGCGTCCCGAAACCCTGGTTGTCATCGAGCCGCATCCCGACGTTGACGAGCGACCGCTTACCCAGCTCCACCACCGTCTGGCCGTAGGCCCCGACATCGCGCCGGGACGCCGAAAATGGAGGTGTGGAGCTGACGGTGACCATCGTGTCGAAGTTGGACGCAGAACGGTCGAACTCATTCAGATCTTCGAACTCCGCCTGGCCCCCCGCCGTCACTCGAACGCGCGGCGTGACCTGCACGATGCCTCTCGCGTCCAGCGACCGCCGCAGGAAACGGCTCTGGCTCTGGGAGCTGAAGAAGCCGAAGGTGTCGGCAGGAAAATCTGGCTGGTTGTCGGAGCCGTCCACCTCGCTGTGCGAGGCCAGCAACACCCGAAGTTCCGCGCGCTCGGACCAGCGCCGGCCAAGCTCAAGGCCAAGCGTAGTACCTGTTTCCGAACTCTGCTGGTTGCTGTCGACGGGGATCCCGGCGGAGTTGGTCGGGAAGTGGGTGGTGTTGTCGTCAGTATGGGCGCTCAGGGTGACGTCTGTCTTCGGGTCCGGGTGGACGGTGAGCGCGCCGCTCCCCACGGTACTCCGATAGCCGCTGTTGAAGGCATAGGTCCCGTCGGTCCGGTACCGGGAAAGGCTCGCGGAGTAGGAGACCTCATCGCTGCCGCCGTTCACTCCGACCAGTCCCCGCCAAGTGGCAAAGCTCCCCGCCTGGCTGCTTACCTCGGCCCGGAGCGGACCCATGCCGCGCTTGGTGAACACCTGCACCACGCCGGTCACGGCGTCCGAGCCGTAGAGGACGGACACCGGCCCGCGAACCACTTCGATGCGGTCGATGTTGTCGGTACTCAAGGTTCCGAAGTTGAATGCTCCGCCCGACTGGTTCACCGGGACGCCGTCGATGAGCACCTTCACGTAATCACTTTCCCCGCCACGCAGGAAGAACGAGCTGACCCCACCGTAGGAGCCGGTCGGCACGACTGCGCCACCCGGCACCTCGCGGAGCGCGTCCTCCAGGAAGAACACGCCGCGCGATCGCAGCTCCTCGCCGGTGATCACCGTGGTGGCGGAAACCACCTTGCCCAACGGGGTCGGCGACCGATCGGCGGTGACGACGATCTCGTCGAGCTCGGGAATGGAGTCGGTCGCCTGTGCCGCGAGTGGGGCGGCAAACCCGACGGTCACCAGCAGAGCGAGCAGGATGTGACGCATGTCAGTTCTTTCCAGGGCCAGGACGTTCGCCGGGCCTGAGAGGGATGACCTGAGGTAACGCATCACCCCAGGTGGTGATGGCGACGGGCCAGTCGAAGACCCGGGCGATGTGGTCTGCGGTCAGCACGTGGCCGGGAGGACCGTCCGCGGCGAGCCGGCCGCCGGTGAAAAGGAGCAGGCGA
>DASPUE010000378.1:0-2661 GCA_035623055.1 Gemmatimonadales bacterium | reverse complement strand
ACCAACGGCCAGGGGAGCTACCCGGCAGGCCGCTTCCTCGAGTTGACACCAAAGTCGGACGGTAGCGTACTTCTCGATTTCAACCGCGCCCGGAATCCCTTCTGTGCCTACAGCACCGTCTTCCCCTGCCCCGCTCCCTGGCCCGGCAACGCTATCGCCGTCCGGCTTTCGGTGGGCGAGCAATACGGGCCCGCCGGCGGCGGCCAATGATCGCACCGATCCTGCTCGCGGCGGCCATGATTTCATCCCCCGCCGGTCCATGGCGGGCCGCTCTCGACCTTGCCGGCGGCGAGCTCCGGTTTGGCGTGATCATCGAGGACTCCGGGGGACCGCTGAGAGGCAGGCTGTGCAATGGCGCGAGTTGCCAGCCATTGTCCGGGGTACGCCTGACAGGAGACACCCTCACCCTGGAACTCGGTGATTATGCCGCAACGATCACGGCGGCGGTGCGGGGAGATTCGCTGATCGGTCAGTATCACAACGTCGGCCGGAAGGGACCGCGGAGCATTCCCTTTCGGGCCGCGCGAGGGCGCTGGGAAATCTCGGCGGGCGGGCCGGCGCTCCTGGGGAACTGGAACGCCTGGTTCGAGAGTGGGTTCGAGCAGACGCCGCGGGTGCTCGAATTCCGAAACGGTGCCGCTGGGCTCGAGGGCACCGTGATCTCCAATTCCGGGGACTACGGACTGTTCGTCGGCCGGATGCTGGGAGACAGCTTCGCGATCGCCCACTTCGATGGCTCGTTTGTCTATCTGCTCACTGGACACCTGGCCGGGGACACCTTGCGGGGAACCTTCCACGCCGGGTTGCGGACCCAGATTCCCTTCGTGGCCACCCGGAGCACCGGGCAGTCCCAGCTTACCCCGCCGACCGCCGTCACCCGGAGCGACACTACCGGGGCGTTTCGCTTCGCCTTTCCCGATCTCGAGGGGCACCTGGTCCGCTCAGACGACCCGCGCTTCCATGGCAAGGTCGTACTGGTCGACATCTTCGGCACCTGGTGTCCGACCTGTCACGACGCGGCCCCGGCTCTGGTTCGGCTCTATCAGGACTACCACGCCAGGGGACTGGAAATCGTCGGGGTGGCGTTCGAGGCCACCGGTGACACCGGTGTCGATGCCCCGCTGGTACGCCGGTACCGTGAGAAGTTCGGCATTCACTTCCCCCTTTTGCTTGGAGGTGTTAGCGATGCCGATGTGGTAAGCGCTGCACTGCCCCAGCTGGACGGGTTTACCGCTTTTCCCACGACGATCTTCCTGGGTCGCGATGGGCGGGTGCGCCGGATTCACGCCGGATTCTACGGGCCGGCTACCGGCCCACAACACGAGGCGGTGGTAGCGGAGTTTCGGAGAGCGGTGGAAGGGATGCTGGAGGAACGGTAGAGCTTACTGCGTGGAGCGTTCGGCGTTCAGCGATGCGCGCTTACGCTGCACGCTGCACGCTGTACGCTGTACTTACTTCACCACCACCGCCGGTGTGGTTGCCTGTCGATCCACCTTGAGACCGATCCACTCCCCACGGAGTGCGTGGGTCGGGACGCCGCAGAGAAGCCAGTACCAGCCCGCCTGATCAGCGACGAACGTGGTCACATCCTTCTGGCCGACCTTGAGGCCCGCGGTGACAGCGCGGGTCATCGCGTTGTCCATCGCCGGACGGCCTCCTTCCGCCGGCAGCTTCTCCCGCTCGGCCATGACCACGAGGCTGTGGCTCTGGACACTGTCGCGGTTGATCCAGGTCCACCGGACGGTCCAGTTGAGAGGCACGACCAGCTGGATGTCTCCATGGTGATGACCATTGAGCGTCGCGATCCCGTCCGGTCCTCCCGGTTCTGCCTCCAGGGCCAGAGTCACCACGCGAGCCGCCGAGTCCATGGTGACCCAGGACGGTAACGAATCGGGGAGGGGCGCACGACGGGGAGGGTACAGCGCGAGGACCACGAACAGGGCTGGCAGGTGAATCACAGCATCTCCGAGCAGGGCGAACAATGGCGTTTTCGACGGACCGACAGTAATGTATGCCGTCGCCTCCCCCGCTCCTACTCCCGGAGACAATGATGGCCGGTTTGCTCGACCGCGAACGGATCATCGCCAAGCCCGGATTCAATCGCTGGCTGGTGCCGCCGGCGGCCCTCGCCATTCACCTCTCCATCGGGATGGCCTACGGCTTCAGTGTGTTCTGGCTGCCGCTGAGTCGCGCCATCGGGGTCGCCCAGGGCCTCGGCAAGCCGGTCGAATGTCCGGACCAGAGCTTCATCTCCCAGCTCTTCACCACGACCTGCGATTGGCGCATCAGCACTCTCGGTTGGACCTTTACCCTGTTCTTCCTCTTCCTGGGATCCTCCGCCGCGCTGTTCGGCGGCTGGCTCGAGCGGGCCGGCCCTCGGAAGGCCGGTGTCGTCGCCGCCTTCTGTTGGGGCGGTGGCCTGATCCTCTCGGCCCTCGGGGTGAAGCTGCACCAGATCCTGCTCATCTGGCTCGGCAGCGGCGTGATCGGGGGGTGCGGACTGGGACTCGGCTACATCTCGCCGGTGTCGACGCTGATCAAGTGGTTCCCGGACCGCCGCGGGATGGCCACCGGCATGGCGATCATGGGCTTCGGCGGAGGCGCGCTGATCGGATCGCCGCTGGCCGACCGGCTCATGAAGCACTTCGCGACCCCGACCTC
>DASPUE010000377.1:0-7512 GCA_035623055.1 Gemmatimonadales bacterium | reverse complement strand
CCCATTCTGGTCGAGCAGGGTGAGGGTGGTATTGAGATCGAGCGCGAACGAACAGAAGTTCCCGAAGAACCCTGCCGTCTCGAAGGAGTAGGTCCCGGCGGTGGGAACCTGCAGCCGATAGAAATCCGTCTGATCGGTGGTCGAGAGGCTTCCCTCGGTGTAGCCATCGATGAACAGCCAACTCGCCTGGGAGAGCTGGACGTTCGGCTCCTTTTCGACCGGGTAGCCGATGGTGAACGATGCAAAGCCCCCCGCACTGCTGGAAACCGCCACGGCTTTCGGGCTGGACACCCCACCGAACGCACCGAAGCGCCGTCCCGGCACCCCAATCAGCGTGTCCCCCGATTCGTCCTCTCCGGCCACGACGTAGTAGTGCCCGTCCGGCAGGTTGCTGATGGTGTAGTTCCCCCCGGATGCCAGAACCTTGGCCGCAATGAGCCCCGTGGCCGAGTCGACGGCGCGGACATACAGCTGCTTGGGCGGGGCCAGCGTCTGCGTGAGCGCGTTCCTCGCGTTGACGATGCCCGCCCCTAGCTGCTCGCTGGGATCTAGGGGAGCCGCGTAGCTCAGAAGCGGCTCGTGAGTGTCGCCGGGGTGAGTCCCGGGTTCTGTGCGAGCAGCAAGGCCGCAACGCCCGAGACGTGGGGAGCCGCCATCGAGGTCCCGAAGAACCGAGCGAGACCTGGCACGCACGGAGACGGAAAGACCGTGAAATCACAGACCGTCGAGTACACCCCGTAGGTGCCGTCGGTGCCCGGCGCCGGCGGAAATTCCCCGCCCGGGGCGGCCAGGTCCACCGTGGTGCCGAAGTTCGAAAACGACGAGCGGTGTCCGGTTGGACCGACGGCCCCCACCGAGAGTACCTCCGGATAGGCTGCCGGGCAGGAGGGAACCGTAGAACCTGAATTCCCCGCGGCCACGACCACGAGGACTCCGCCATTCTGATGGCTGGGGTTGGTCACTGTGTCCACGGCATCGTGGACCGGGTCGACCTGACCGGTGAGGCAAGGACCGCCCAGGCTCATGTTGATGATCCGCGCCGGCTGGGCGGGAGGGGTCACCAGGCCGCCTGCACCGTTGTCGGCCGGAAAACCGGATGCGTAGAGAATCCCCTGGGCGATGTCGTAGTAGTCCCCGAACTGCAGTCCCAGGACCCGCACCGGCCGGATGCTGACCTGCCAGTTGAGGCCGGTGACGCCGACCCCGTCGTTGCCGATGGCGCCGATGGTGCCCGCCACGTGGGTGCCATGCGCGCCGAACTGCTCCCGCGCGCCGAGGCAGGACGGGTCGCTGGTATCGCGATCGTCGGGAATCGACGGATCGGGATCGTACCCGTCGCCGTCGCCGGAGTTGTTGACGCTCCCCCCGCCCGCGCTCGCGCAGATGGGGACGAGCGGATCGTTGTTGGTGACGAAGTCGTACCCATCGTTGCGGATGTTGCCTCCACCCGTCTGATAGGTGGCCCCAGTCGCTCCGATCGCCGGATGGTGGAAGACGATCCCGTTATCGAGCACCGCCACGATGATGCTGGAAGAGCCGGTGGTGATCGACCAGGCCCTCGGCGCGTCCACCATGTCGTAATGCCACGACTGATTGGGATAGTTGGGATCGTTCGGAATGGTTCCGGGGCGAATTGGCCCGCCGTCGATACGGGCCCGGGCGTTGAGCCCGACGGCGCGCACCGCCGGGTTGGCGGCCAGTGCCCGGGCGACCGAGTCGAGCTGGGTGGGATCCGCGACCCGAATCTTCGCCGCGCCGATCACGGGGGACACACCGGCGACCTCGACCCGGCCCGGCACTGCGTGGACCGCTAAGCGGTCTCGCATGGCTTGCCCCACCGAGCGGGCAGTGCCGACATCACTCATTGCCCGCAGCCCGTGTTGGACCCCCACCGCGCTGGGCTTGAACGTGACGAGCAGCTCGTTTGGCACGTACTCCGGCCCCGGGACCTGTCCCCCGAAGGCAGCCCGCGCGGGCTCCGCCCTCGACTGGGTGAGTCCGCGGGCAGTGTACCGGCTCGCCCGGAGAGCGGCGAGCTGGGTGTCGACCAGCGCCACGGTGCCGGTGATCGACGAAGGCGAGGGAACCACCGCGGTGGCGGTAAGGGTGACGCTGGTCGGGGTGAGCTGAGCGTTGGTCGCCGTCACGGTCTGCTGCCCGTTCCCGGCACCGAGGGTCCATCCCACCGTCGCGAGACCGTTCACGTCGGTGAGACTCGAGGGCTGGGTCACCGACCCTCCCCCCGTCGCCACCGCCCAGGTGACGGGAACGTTTGCGATGTTCTGCCCCGTGCCGGCCTGCACCCGCACCCCGAGGGGAGCGATCAGTGCCTGCGCCGCCAGTCCGGTCTGATTGTTTCCGGATGCAATGGAGAGCGTACTCCCGGCGCCCAGCGTCCCGGTGGCCGCGAACGCACCCGATGTCCCGCCCACCTGCGCCTTGAGGCTCTGGGCCCCGACGCTGTAGCCGAGCGTCCACGTAGCCGTTGCCCGGCCCTGGCCGTCCGTGGTCGCTGCGGTTGCCGAGATTGTTCCTGAACCGGAGACGATCTGCCAATCGACCGTCTGGCTAGTCGCGGGATTGTTGAAAGCGTCCTTGAACTCGGCCACTGTTTGCACCGGGAGTACCTGGCCCACCGGCCCTGTCTGGCCATTGCCTTGCACGATGGTGACGGAGGCGGCGGGTGCGGCCGTCACCACCGCGGAAAAGGTCACTGGAGAGCCGTTGAGGCCATTCGAGGTGGCGGTCGCAGCGTTGGTCCCTCCCGCGGCGGTCCCAACGGTCCAAATCGTTGCAGCCACTCCCTGCGAGTTGGTCGTCGCCTGGCTGGTTTGCACGTTTCCGCCCCCAGCCGTGACCGCGAAGGTGACGGTCACACCGCTGACCGCGTCCCCGGAGCGATCGCTGACCCGCACCTGGAGCGGGAGCGGGAGCGCCTGTCCGGCACCGCCCGTCTGATTGTTCCCGGAAATGGCGGCCAACTGCGACGGCGCGTGGCTCGGCCCGTTGTCTCCGCCACATGCCACGTAAAGGAGGCCCACAGTCAGTGGGCCCAGAATGCGTGTTCTCATGCCTTCTAGTTACAATCCCCCGGGCTTTTCGGCCAGTGACGTTCCATACGCTGGCATCCCACCGCCCCGACGGTGATATTCTCGGCTCCACATCGTCCCGCTGCCTGCGGCAGCGGCTCCAACCGAGGAGTGCTCATGCGCTGGAACCTGGGACCGATGAGCGACAACGTCGAGGATCGCCGGGACGAAGGCGGCGGCGGGCGCGGCCCCATCGGCGGCGTTCACCTGGGAATCGGGGGAATGCTGGTGCTGCTGATCCTGAGCGTGGTGTTCAAACGGGACTTCTTCGCGCTCATCGGCGCCGGCGACGGTCTTCCCCCCGGTGCCACGGCCGGCAGTGCGCTCACCCCCGCCCAGCAGGCCCACGAGGACTCGCTCGCCCACCTCGTATCCGCGGTGCTGGACAGCACCCAACACGAGTGGGCCGAGGTCCTCCCCCGGATGGGGACTCCGTACCATGACGCGAAGCTGGTCCTGTTTCGCGACGGTATCGAGTCGGCCTGCGGTCTGGCCCAATCGGCGAGCGGGCCCTTCTACTGTCCCGGGGATGAGAAGGTCTATATCGACCTCGGCTTCTACGATGAGCTGACGAACCGGTTCGGGGCGGCGGGAGAGTTCGCGGAAGCCTATGTCATCGCCCACGAGATCGGTCATCATGTCCAAAAGCAGCTCGGCATCGAGGCCCGGGTACGGGATGCCCAGCAGCGGCATCCCGAGGCAGTCAACGAACTGTCGGTGCGCCTCGAGTTGCAGGCCGATTGCTTTGCGGGAGTATGGGGCGGTGACTACGGCGCAAAGGGAGGCCTCGACCAGGACGATTTCGCCTCCGGCATGCGCGCCGCGGCGGCTGTGGGCGACGATCGCATTCAGCGCATGACGGAGGGCCACGTCAATCCCGAAGCCTTCACCCATGGCACCTCCGAGCAACGGCAGCGCTGGTTCAACCAGGGATTCCAGTCCCGCGACCCCAAGCGTTGCGACACCTTCTCCGCTCAACAGTTGTAGCGCGACGGCTGGGAACCCAGAAGTGAAACGCGGGGCGGATCACTCGATCCGCCCCGCGTTTGCGAGTCCCACCGTCGGTCTGCCCTGCTAGTCCTCGTCGTCCGCCAACAGCGCGACCGGAACCGGGGCGGCTGGCTCGGCCGGAACCTCGCTCGGCGGCGGAGGTTCGTAGCCTTCGGGCGGCTCGATCTCAATTTCGGCGTAGCGATAGATCCCCGAGCCCGCCGGAATGAGGTGCCCGATGATGATGTTCTCCTTGAGGCCGAGGAGGTCGTCCTTGGCGCCACGGATGGCGGCATCGGTGAGCACCCGGGTGGTCTCCTGGAAGGAGGCCGCCGAGACGAACGACTGCGTCGTCAGGCTCGCCTTGGTGATGCCGAGCAGCACCGGCTCGGACTGCGCCGGCGTCCCCTTCCGCTTGATGACCCGCTCGTTTTCCTCGCGGAAAGTGACCTTGTCGACGGTCTCCCCTTCGAGGAAGTCGGTGTCCCCCGGATCGGTGACGCGCACCTTCTGCAGCATCTGGCGCACGATCGTCCCGATGTGCTTGTCACTGATCCGCACACCCTGCAGCCGGTAAACCTCCTGGACCTCGTTGAGCAGGTACTCCTGTACCGCGCGCGGCCCCTTGATCAGCAGGATGTCGTGCGGGTTCACCGGCCCTTCCGTGAGACGGTCGCCCGCGCGCACTCGGTCGCCCTCGTGCACACGCAAGTGCTTCCCGGCGCCGACCTCGTACAGCTGCGGCGGCTCGGGCTCGCCCTTCTTGCCCGGCTCCGCCGCCGGGTAGACGTAGATCTCGCGCTTGCCGCGCTTGATCTCGCCGAACTTCACGATGCCGTCGATCTCGGAAATGGTCGCCGGATCCTTCGGCCGCCGCGCCTCGAACAACTCGGCCACGCGCGGCAGGCCGCCCGTGATGTCACGGGTCTTGTAGGCCGTCCGCGGCATCTTGGTGACCGTGACGCCCTTCATGATCTTCACCGGCGGCGACAGGAACACCGTCTTGTCCTTCGCCTCCTTCTTGCTCTTGCCCGGCCACGCCACGTTGATGGGGTACTCCTCGACCTTGAACTTGGTCGACCACGGATTGCCCTCATCGGGCAGGTTCATGGCCCGGGTGATCTGGTCGGAATCGCTTCCCAGGATGATGCGCGAGCCCTCCGCCAGGATGTACTCCTGGGGGTCTTTGCGGTTCGGTGCGTACACCAGCACCGAGGGGTGCAGCTCCCGGTCGGGATCGGCCATCACGACGATCGAGCGCAGGCCGGTGGATTCGTCCAGCTCCTCCCGCAGCGTGGACCCCGGCACCAGATCCTTCCAGCGCAGCTCGCCGTCCAGCTTGATAATGCTGGGGTCGTTGTAAGGGTCCCAGGTGTAGAGGATCGACATCTTCCCTTGCACCGTGTCCCCTTCCTTGACCTGAATCAGCGCGCCCTCGGGTACCGGGTAGCGGTTGAGCACCCGCTTGGGGTCCGCGGGATCCACCACCAGGATGCCTTCCTTCGACTCCTCATCGGCACTCTCGTCCTCGCGGGTAAGCGCGACCCGCACCGTGGCCCGGGTGCCATCCTCGTACTCCACCGGCAGGTCCGCATACTCGAGACCGCTGGTGTACTTCACCAGGCCGCTGGCCCGCGCCCGCCGCTCTGCCTCTTCGGCGATACGCGACGACGCGCCGCCGATGTGGAAGGTCCGGAGCGTCAGCTGCGTACCCGGCTCGCCGATGGACTGGGCCGCCAAGATGCCGATTGCCTCGCCCATGTCGACCATGTCCATGGTCGCCAAGTTGCGGCCGTAGCACATCCGGCAGCAGCCGCGCTTGGACTCGCAGGTCAGCACCGAGCGGATCTTCACCTTCTCGATGCCGGCGTCCTCGATCTGGACCGACACTTCCTCATCGATCAGCTTGCCGGCCTGGACGATGAGCTTCGGATCGCCGTGCTCATCCAGCTCGTGCGGATCGAAGACGTCCTCGGAGGCGACGGTGCCGAGGATACGTTCCTTCAGCGCCTCGATAACGTCCTCACCCTCCTTGAGGGCCGAGATCTCGAGGCCCTGGATGGTGCCGCAGTCCTCCTCGGTGATGGTCACGTCCTGCGCCACGTCCACCAGGCGGCGCGTCAGGTAGCCGGCATCGGCGGTCTTGAGCGCCGTATCGGCCAGGCCCTTGCGCGCGCCGTGGGTCGAGATGAAGTACTCGAGGCCGGTGAGGCCCTCGCGGAAGTTCGACTTGATCGGGCTCTCGATGATCTCGCCGATGCCACCCGTCAGCTTCTTCTGCGGCTTCGCCATCAGGCCGCGCATACCCGCCAGCTGTCGGATCTGGTCGCGTGAGCCGCGGGAGCCGGAATCGAACATCATGAACACCGGATTGAAGCCGCCGCGGCTCTGCCGCATGTGGCTCACCATCGCCTCGGCCACATCGTTGTTCGCGTGGGTCCAGGCGTCGATCACCTTGTTGTAGCGCTCCCCAAAGGTGATCTGTCCCGTGTTGTAGGCCCGCTGGAACCGCTGCACCCGCTTGTCGGCCTCATCCAGCAGGGTGACCTTCTCCCGCGGAATCTCCAGATCCTCGACGCCGATGGAAATGCCGCCCTGCGTCGCGTATCGGAACCCGAATTCCTTCAGGCGGTCCAGGAAGATCACCGTGTCCGCCAAGCCAGCCTCGCGGTAGCTCTGCAGCACCAGCTCGGACAGGGCCTTCTTCCGCATCAGTTCGTTGCGGAAGCCGTGGTTCACCACCACCTGCCGCGGCAGGATGCTGTTGAACAGCACCCGTCCCGCGGTGGACTTCACCCAGCGGGGACGGGGCTCAGCCGCGTCGCGCGGCGGGTTGTACCAGAAGTGGATCGCCGAATGGAACCGGATGGAGCGGTGCAGCAGCGCCATTTCGATCTCGGCGAGCGAGCCGTAGTACTTCGCCTTCTCCCAGCCGGGCGCGGCCTTCCCCTCCTTCGGCTCCTCCGCCCCCGCGGGGAGCTTGGTGAGGAAGTAGCTCCCCAGCACCATATCCTGGGACGGCTCCGCCACGGGCCGCCCGTCGGACGGCTTGAGGATGTTGTTCGAGGAGATCATCAGCAGCCGGGCCTCGAGCTGGGCCTCGAACGAGAGCGGCACGTGCACGGCCATCTGGTCGCCGTCGAAGTCGGCGTTGAAGGCCGCGCACACCAGCGGATGAATCCGGATGGCCTTGCCCTCGACCAGTACCGGCTCGAACGCCTGGATGCCCAACCGATGCAGCGTCGGAGCGCGGTTGAGCAGCACCGGATGGTCCTGGATGATCTCTTCCAGGATTTCGTAGACCTCCGGGCTCTCCTTCTCGACGATCTTCTTGGCGCGCTTCACCGTTTCGGCGATGCCCTTCTCCACCAGCTTGTGGATGATGAAGGGCTTGAACAGCTCGACCGCCATCGCCTTCGGCAGTCCGCACTGG
>DASPUE010000376.1:0-2684 GCA_035623055.1 Gemmatimonadales bacterium | reverse complement strand
CGCCCTCGGGCTCCCGCTCCCGGATGAACTGGGTGATCTCGGCGGCGTGCTCGAAGTTGAGGCGCTGCTGCTCCAGCAGCGTCGGCCTGGAGAGATCGACCAGGGTGGAGGTGTCCACGTCGATGTTGTAGAAGCCCGCGCCGATCTCTTCGCCAATGAGCTTCTTCACCTCCGCAACCTCGCCGGCCGGGTCGCCCTGATACTTCTTGGCGTTGACCTGGCAGTGGTCGCCCTGGATGAAGATCGGCAGCAGGTAGCCTTCGCGCAGCGCCGCAGCGATCAGGACCGAGACGTATTCCGCGGGACGCTGGTCGGTGTAGGCGATCTCCGACCGGGCGATCTCGAGTAGAATTGCCCCCGCGTCCCGCGCCTTTGCCGCCCGGAAGATCGCACGAGCGGTATCGTAGGCCAGCATCCGGACGTTGATCGCGGGCACGGTAAACCCGCCGCATTCCCCGCGTCCCCGCGCGAAGTAGATCGGCGCGATGGACGACGGGCGCACCCCGACCGCCTGACCGATCTCCCACAGGAGCCACCGGGCCGCCTCCCGCTCGGGCGGCGCACCAAAGACCGCGGCGCGAACCACCTCATCCGTCGCATCGGACTTGAGTCTGGTGGCGTCGGAGACCTGAACCGCATCGCCGCTCTGCCGCACTGCGCCACCGTAGAGCCCGATCAGTTGGGCGCGGGGGTCGGTCATAAGTGACTGTCCTTGTAGGGGTTACACCCCAGTCCTAATGTAGGCCCGAGCAGGAGACGGCGCCAGCGCTGGAGCGGATGCGGCCAACGGCTAGCAAATCCAGCACCATGGTAACGCGGGGGCCCAACCGGCTAGGCGACATCACCCGTCGGCAGCCCGAGCGGTTCGGCCTCGTAGCCAGGCCGCCCCATCGCGGCAAAAGTGAGCCGCTTCCCCAGCTCCACTCCTGGCTGATCGAACGGGTCGATCCCGTACCAGACGCCCGCGTAGCCGGTCGCCAGCTGAAAGAACATGATCGCCTCGCCGATTGCCGCGGCGGACAACTCGGGCAGATGCAGCGAACAGCTCATCCGGCCCATCCGTGCCAGGGCCGCCGCCGTCGCCTGATATTCCGCGTTGAGCAGCTCGCCGAGGGTGTGCCCCGGCAGGTAGTCCAGGTCCGCCGGGAGGCCGTCCCGCCCCGGAATGGCTACGTCCTCGGAGAACCGGTCGACCGCCATGAAGGTCACCACCTTGTCGAACGGCCCCTCCATGAAGAGCTGCACCTGGCTGTGCTGATCGGTCGGCCCGACCGCGCCCACCGGCGTGGCACCGACGTGCACCGTCTGTCCCCGCCGGTCCTTGGCCTTGCCGAGGCTTTCTGCCCAGAGCTGGCGGAACCACTCCGCGAACTCGCGTAACCGGTCGGTGTAAGGCATCAGCACGTGGATCCGGGCACCGAGGGTCGCATCCGCCGCCCAATGGAGGGCCGACCAGAGAGCGGCAGCGTTGTGGAGCAGTTCATCCGACTCGGACCGCGCGATCGCCTCGCGGGCACCCGCCAGCAGGCTCTCGATGTCGATACCCACAAGCGCGGCAGGCAGCAGTCCGACAGGAGACAGCACGCTGAAGCGGCCTCCCACATCCGGCGGCACTTCGAGCGCCGCGACGCCTTCCCGCTGGGCGATCTCACGAAGCGCACCCCGGGCCGGATCGGTCGTAAAGACCAGGTGGCGAGTCGCTGCCCCGCCCAGCGCCTGCTCGAGCCACTGCCGGATCACCAGGTACTGAGCCATCGTTTCCGCGGTGCCGCCGGACTTGCTGATCACGTTCACCAGGGCGCGCCGCGGATCGATCCGGCGAAGCGCCTCCGCGACACTGGTCGGGTCGACGTTGTCGAGCACCGTCAGCCGCGGGAAGAAGTCCCGCCCCTCGTCGTCGAGTTCGTTCCACCCCGGACGCCTGAGCGCGTTGAGCAGCGCCTTCATGCCCAGCGCGGACCCACCGATTCCCAGAACCACCACGTGGTCGAACGCCTGTCCCACTCCCTCGGCGAACCGCCGAATCTGTTGCACCGCGGCGGCCTGGTCGCCCAGCCGGTAGAAGCCGTACTCGCCCTGGCCGCGGCGACGGCGGACCTCGGCCTGTACATCGCCGAAGCGCCGTGCCAGCTCGGCCAGTCTGCCTCGGGGGAGCCCGTGCTCGCCATCGAGCCGGTCGGTGAGCATCCGCCCATAGTGGAGCTTCATGCGGTCACCTCGATCGTGAGTCCGTCGTAGGCGGGGGCGACGCCGGCGGGAAGCCGCGCCGCCAGGTCGGCATGACCGGTCTCGTGCGTCAGATGGGTGAGGTAGGTCCGCTCGGCCCCGATCCGCCGCGCCACCTCGATCGCCTCACCGATCGAGAGATGGGTCGGATGGGGCCGCCACCAGAGCGCATTGAGGACCAGCGTCGTCACCCCCGCCAATCTCGGGTACATGGCTTCCGGTACCGTCTTCACATCGGTGAGGTAGGCGAGCGGGCCGAAGCGGTACCCGAAGACGCGCAGGAAACCGTGCTCGAACGCGAGCGGCAGGACCGCAACTCCGGCGATCGTGGTCGCCGCATCGGGCTCCAGCGGGTGGAGGGCAAGCTCCGGCTTGGAGGTGCCGCGGTAGGCCTGCACCTCCTGGTCGAAGATGTAGCGGAAGCCGGACCGCAGGCGGTCGAGCGTCTCCGGGGGCCC
>DASPUE010000375.1:0-3979 GCA_035623055.1 Gemmatimonadales bacterium | reverse complement strand
GGGGGAGCTGGTTAAGGTGAAGCCGGGGTACGCCCGCAATTTTCTGTTGCCGAAGGGGCTGGCCTACGAGGCCACCGAGGGGAACCGCAAGCGCATCCAGGCGGAATCGAAGGCCCGCGTGGCCAAGTCCGCCGAGGAGCGGACGGCCGCGGAGGCGCTCGCCGCGAAGCTGGGCGCCGTGTCGGTGACCCTGGCTCGCAAGGCCGGCGAGGGGGATCGCTTGTTCGGTTCGATCACCGCTCAGGACATCGCCGATGCTCTCGCCAAGCAGGGATTCGCCGTAGACAGGCGCAAGATCGAGCTGGAGCATCCCATCAAGTCGCTCGGAGCGCACAGCGTGCCGCTTCGGCTCCATCACGAGGTTCAGGCCGAGCTTCGCGTGACGGTGGTCGCGGAGTAGCGCCTCGCCGATGACCGTCGCGATCCGGTACATCGATGGACCCCGCCTGACCCGGTCGCTCCTGGCCGCCGCGGATTGGGTGGCGGCCGGCCGAGAAGAGATCAACCGCATCAACGTCTTCCCGGTTCCCGACGGGGACACCGGCACCAATTTCAGCCTGACCCTCCGTGCCGTCGCCGATGCCCTCCGGGCTCTCGGCGACGCGCCCCTCGGCGTGGCCGCCAAGACCGCCGCCCGCGGCGCCGTCCTCGGCGCCCGCGGCAATTCCGGAATGATGCTCGCCCACTTCCTGCTCGGCTTCGCCGAGATCATGGAGGGCAAGGAGCAGGCAACGGCCCGCGACGTGGCCGAGGGGTTTCGCCGCGGCGCCGACCGACTGCAGGCGTCGCTCGACGATCCCCGCGAAGGAACCATCCTTACCGTCGCCCGCGAGGCCGCTCACGCCGCCAGCCGGGCCGCCGCCGACTCGCCGGATATTTCTGTCTTCATGACCCGGATGCTGCACGAGGGCGAGATCGCCCTCGCGCGCACCCCCGAGCTGCTCGAGGTCCTGAAGGAAGCGGGCGTGGTTGATGCCGGCGGCAAGGGCTTCATCCGCATGATAGAGGGCGTGGTCCGCTACATCGAGGGAGACCCGATCCTTCCCGCCCCACCTCTGACCGACGCCGACATCAGCCTGGCGCCCGCCGCCCACGTCGAAGTGGCGGCCGAACGTGACTTCCAGTATTGCACCGAGGTCCTCATCCGGGGGGAACAGCTTCCGGGCGCCAACGATGTCCGGGCTCAGATTCGTAACTTCGGTGGCTCGGTGCAGGTGGTGGTGGCCGGGGATGCGCTCAAGATCCATGTGCACACCGATACCCCGGAGGCCGTCTTTACATTCGCGGCCCGATGGGGAACCATCGCTACGACGAAGGCCGAAGACATGCGGGCCCAGCACCGGAAGCTGGCCCATGGCGAGCGGCGGCCCGTCGCGATCGTGGCGGACTCCTCGGCCGATCTCCCCGATGCCGTGCTGGATCGGCATCACATCGCCCTGGTCCCCCTGCAGGTGATGTTCGGGGACGAGACCTTCCAGGATCGGGTGGAGCTCAAGCCGCAGGACTTTTACCGCAAGATGCGGGTATCGAAGGCCCACCCGACCACCTCGCAGCCCACCCCGGGGGCATTCGTCCGGGTGCTGCGGGACGCGAAGGCAGAAGCAGATGAAGTGGTGGCCGTGCTGTTGGCGGCACGGCTTTCGGGGACCTACCAGTCGGGGCTGGCCGCGGTGCGGGCCACAGGGATCGAAGGGGTCCACTTCGTCGACAGCGCCTCCGCCTCCCTTGGGCTCGGCCTGCAGGCGCTGCGCGCCGCGGAGCTGGCCGAATCGGGGTGGCGCGCCTCGGAGATCGTGACCGAGCTCAAGCGGATCCGGGCACAGTCGGGCTGCTTCGTGACGGTGGACCGGTTCGACAACCTGCTCCGCTCCGGGCGGGTGACCCGCGGCAAGGCGTGGATCGCGGGCATGCTGGACGTCAAGCCGATCCTGTCCCTCGATGCGCTGGGCGCCATCGTGCCGGTGGATCGGGTCCGGGGCCGGGCTAACGTGGTGCCCCGGGTGCTGGGCCTGCTGGAGCGGCGGCTCTCCCCGCGGCCGCACGCGATCCGCTTCGGCATCGTGCACGCGGACGCTCCCGAGGTGGCGGAACGAGTACGGTCCGCGCTGGTGGCCGCCTACGCGCCGAAGGACTGCTTCGTGGCGCTGGCCACCGGGGTCCTCGGCACCCACGTAGGCTTCGGAGCGTGGGGGGTGTTCTGGCAGGTGGAGGACGGGGTGCCCCGCCGGAGCGACGCCGAGTGAGGCGACGGGACGAGCTGACGGCCGCGGTCCAGGCGATCGACGACTTGAAGGGCCGGGATATCGTGGTGCTGGATCTCCGGGGATTGAGCGAGGCGACCGATTACTTCGTCGTGGCCTCCGGCACCTCGGACGCCCACGTGCGGGGCATTGCCGAGTCGGTGCTTGAAAAGCTCCACCGGCGCGGGGTGCGGGCGCACCATGTGGAAGGCCTTCCCGGGGGACGTTGGGTATTATTGGACTTCGTGGACTTCGTCGTCCACCTCTTTCATCCGGAGACTCGAGGGTTTTATCAGCTCGAGCGCCTCTGGGGCGATGCGCCGGAGATCAAGCCCGGCGCCTGAACTGGCAGGTGTATCCATGATCCGTCGTACCGCGCTCGCCCTGGTCGTCCTCGCCGGCGCGCCGTCGTTGCTCTCCGCCCAGTACTACTTCGGCCAGAACAAGGTTCAGTACCGCACCTTCGATTTCCAGGTGCTCCGCACGGAGCACTTCGACATCCATTTCTACCCCGAGACCCGCACCGCCGCCCTAGATGCCGGCCGGCTGGCGGAGCGCTCCTACGAACGGCTGTCGCGCCTGCTGCGCCATGAGTACAAGGAGCGCAAGCCGATCATCCTGTACGCGTCCCAGTCGGACTTCCAGCAGACCAACGCCCTGGGCGGAGAAGCACCCAGCGAAGGCACCGGCGGCGTCACCGATTTCTACAAGCAGCGGATCATTCTGCCCTTCACCGGCTCGTACGCCGAGCTGGAGCACGTACTGCAACACGAGATGACCCACCAGTTCCAGTACGATATCTGGAGCCGGGGCCGAGCGGGCGCCGGGCTGGCGCAGATGATCAACATCAATCCGCCCCTGTGGTTCGTCGAAGGCATGGCCGAGTACTTCTCCCTTGGGGGTGTAGACCCCAACACGGCCATGTGGCTCCGCGATGCGGCCATCGAGGGGAAGATTCCCACCATCAACCAGTTGGAGAACGATCCCCGCATCTTCCCCTACCGGTACGGCCAGGCGGTGCTGGCCTTCATCGGCCAGCGCTGGGGGGACGAGGCGATCGGCGCGATCATCCAGGGCACCATGGCGGGCGGCGGCGGCCTGGAGGGCTCCATCCGTCGGGTGCTCGGCGTGGACTACAAGGGCCTCTCGGAGCTGTGGAAGGAGCACGTCCAGAAGACCTACCTCCCCGAGGTCGCCTCGCGGCAACGGGCCGGCGATATCGCGGAGCCGGTGCTCAACGAGGGCCGCTCCGAGGGCACCCTGCACCTGGCGCCGGCGCTGTCACCGGACGGGAAGGAAGTCGCGTACTTCAGCGAGAAGGATTTCTACTTCGTCGACCTGTATCTCGCGGAAGTGGGCACGGGGAAGGTCGAGCACCGGCTGTTCAAGTCCTCGTACAGCAGCAACTACGAGACGTTTCGATTCATCAACTCCGCGGCCAGCTTTTCCCCCGACGGAAAGTACCTCGCGGTGTCCGCCAAGCGCGGGCCGCGAGACGATATCCTCATTATCGATGTCGCCCGGAACAAGGAAGCGCGCCGGATCCAACTCAAGCTGAGCGGGGTCACTACTCCGTCCTGGAGCCCGGACGGGAAGCAGCTGGTGTTCACCGGCTATGACGGGGGGCTCTCGGACCTGTTCCTGATCAACACCGACGGCAGCAACCTGCGAAGGCTCACCAACGACCGGTATGCGGACCTGCATCCGGTCTGGTCCCCCGACGGGAAGACCATCGCCTT
>DASPUE010000374.1:0-2693 GCA_035623055.1 Gemmatimonadales bacterium | reverse complement strand
TCCAGCACAGTTTGCGGTGTCCGACGGCGTATTCCCAGGCCCACTGCCAGGAGGGCCCCATGTACTTCACGTGTTCGGCGACACCGGGAAGCTTCTGGAGGCCCTCACGCAGCCGGCGGAATCGTGCCGCCGCAGCCGGCGGCAACTCCTTGTAGGGAGCCGAAGGCTTGGGTTCCTGGCGGGGATTGGAGTACAGGTTGGTGGCCCAGTACGCGGCGGATCGCCCCACGGGTGCGGCTCCCGGAAGATGCTGGAAAGGTGAGGGGGAAGTCTAACTGGGGGACCGGGCATCCTCCAAGCCGGACCACGGGTCACCCGTCTGAAACCTTGGACGGGTCGGTCCCCGGTCCCTGCGCCTCAGGGGGAAGGGGCAGGCCATTCCGCTCCAGGAAGCGGACCACCTCGATCCCCATGGCCCGCACCAGCGACGCCTCCCGCGCATCGAGCTCGGCCCGGTACAGCACCTCCCGAAACGAGCGCAGGACATGGTCGCTCTGGCGGGTCTTGAAGAAGTCGATCGCCCACAGCGCCCGGCGCCAGTCGGCGAACAGCCGCTCCATCAGCTCCATGGACGCGGGTTCCGCGGGTTTCCGCGGGGGCTTGATGGGCCGCCGCTCACCCCCCCGCGCCAGCCAGGTCTCGTAGCACATGATGGCCACGGCCTGGGCCAGGTTGAGGGACTTGTACTCCGGGTTGGTCGGGATGGTGACGAGGGCGGAGCAGCGATCCAGCTCGTCGTTGGTGAGGCCCTTGTCCTCGCGCCCGGCGACCATGGCCACGGGCCCGGTGTCCGCTCGGGCCAGCAGTTCCGCCGCCGCGGGGCCCGGCCGGAAGACCGTCCGCTTGGCGGCCCGCTCGCGAGCCGTGAGCGCCAGACTCCAGACGCAGTCGGCGATCGCCTGGTCCAGGGTGTCGTGAATCGTGATCCGTTCGATGAGATCCCCGGTGTTGTGGGCGATCCCCTCGATCCGCCAGGGATCGAAGATCTCCGGCGTCACCAGGCGCACCTGGCTCACCCCGAAGTTCTTCGCGATCCTGACGGCACTACCGATGTTGACGATGTCTTGGGGAGCGACGAGGACGAGGATCGGAGCGGGTTGCATGGAGGCAGCGTTGTCGGTTGACCACGGGGAGCTATCGCGATGCCGGTCGGGCCACCGGCCTACCCAGGCACTACCTGGGCCAACACCTCCATCAGGTCCTTGAGCGCGAAGGGCTTGGAGAGGACCGGGCGACCCGCTTCCTGAAGGAACCGCGAGGCCTCCGGGGAGAGCACATCGCCGGTCATGAAGATAAGCTTGGCAATCGCCGGGGAAGCCTCGCCTTCCAGCCGGCGATAGAATTCGTGCCCACTCATCCCCGGCATCCGCAGATCGCAGAGGACCGCTTCGTAATCGCCCTGGCTCAGGTAGCGGAGCCCCTCGTCCCCGGAATCGGCCAGATCCACCTGCCAGCCCGAGCGGGTGAGGAACTTGGAAATGCTGCGCCGGATGTCCGGCTCATCATCCACCAGCAGGATCCGGCCCCGGCGGACCGGGTTGGTCGAGGTCGCAGGCGGCCGGGCCGCCTCGAGCTGGTCGGCAGTCGGCTCCGCGCGCCGGAGTGGAAGCTCGATGATGAACCGCGCGCCCCCGCCGGGACGCTGCGCGGCGGAGATCTTTCCATGGTGGTCGGCGATGATGCCGGCGCTCACCGAAAGCCCGAGCCCCGTGCCCTCGCCCTCCGGCTTGGTGGTGTAGAACGGATCGAAGACCCTGGTCAGCAGTTCGGGGGGGATCCCGGGGCCGTCGTCGTCCACGGTGACGACGGCGTTCTCGTCTTCGATCGCGAGGCGCACCCATACGTGCCCGCGGCCCCGCTGGCTGCGAATCGCATGCTCCGCGTTCACCAGGAGGTTCATCAGCACCTGCTGCAGGTTGACCGTATTGCCCCAGACCAGTACGGGCTCGATGGGCAAATCCACCTGCACTTCGATCTGTTGGTTGAGCAACTGGTTGCGACGGAGCGCCAGGGCGCCGCGGACCGCCTCGCGCAGGTCGACGACCGCCCGCTCGGACCCCTGGCCTCGCACATAGGTCAACAGGTTCCGCACGATTTGTGCTGTCCGATCGGCTTCGACCTTGATGGCCTGCAGGGTCTCCAGTTCGGAGGGATCCTGGGACTCGTGAAGCAGCAGCTCCATGTTGACCAGGATGCTGGCCAGCGGATTGTTGATCTCGTGGGCCATGCCGCCGACGAGTTGCCCGATGGCCGACATCTTCTCCGCCTGCAGCAGCTGCGCCTGCACCCTCCGGGCATCGGTCACGTCACGCACGATGCCCAGGACCGTGGTCACCTGCCCCTCCTCGACCAGCGGCGAGATGGTCATCGCCACGACGCCCCGCTCGCCGTCGGCCCGCCGAACGGTCACTTCGAACGCGCAGGACTCGCCGGCGAGAGCGCGGCGTATCTGTTCCGACACCATTTCGCCCGGCTCGAACTTGAGGACGCTGCCCCACGGCTTGCCGACCGCCTCCGGCGCCTTCACGCTCCAGACCCGTTCCGCCGCCTCATTGAAGGAGGTGATGACACCCTGGCGATCGAGAGTGAAAATGGCGTCGCTCGCGGCCGAGAAGAGTCGGCGATAGCGCTCCTCGGACTTGCGTAGCGCCTCCCCCGCTCTGGCCGTCTGGTAGCCGGCGCCGGCGTGATCG
>DASPUE010000373.1:0-10105 GCA_035623055.1 Gemmatimonadales bacterium | reverse complement strand
GTGCCGAAGGCAAGCGCTCCTACGGCCTGGGCCCCGCCGATGCGATACAACCGGGTGACCCCCGACAGCATGCAGGCCGCCAGCACGGCGTCGGTCACTCCTCCGGGCGGAGTCACGGCAACAATCTGTTCCACCCCCGCCACCGTCGCCGGCACCGCGTTCATGATGACGCTCGAGGGATAAGCCGCCTTGCCCCCGGGTACATACAGTCCCACCCGGTCCAGCGGGGTCACCCGCATCCCGAGGATGGACCCATCCTCCTCGAGGATGGTGAACCCCAGGTCCTTCTGCCGCCGGTGGTACTCCCGGACCCGAACCACCGCCGCCTCCAGCGCCTCACGCAGCTCGACGTCGATCCGCTCCAGCGCCGCTTCCCACTCGTCGGGCGGCAGCTCCCAGACCCCGGGCGGGAGATCCACCTCATCGAGTTTCCGGGTCCACTCCCGCACGGCGAGATCCCCGCGCGCCGCCACGTCCGCGAGAATCTCCGCCACGCCGGCTCGTGTGGCAGCATCCGTCACGGAAGGCTTCGGCAGGTACGGCTCCAGCCGGTCGAACGGGGGAACGGCAAGCTGGCGGATCATGCGCTGCCCTCGCGGCCGGTGCGGGGGGCCGCTAGTGTTACCGGATATGGAGACATCGACGGGCATACCGTTCTTGGTCGGCCTCGCGGCCGTCGTGGTGCTCGTGTCGCTCAACGCGTTCTTCGTCGCGGCCGAGTTCGCGCTGGTCGGCTCGCGGAAAACCCGCCTGGAGGAAATGGCTCAGCGCGGCGACCGCCGGGCCAGCTACGCCCTCCGCATTATCGGCGACCTGCCCCGGTACATCTCGGCGACCCAGGTCGGGATCACCCTCTGCGGCCTGGCGTTGGGGTGGATCGGCGAGCCGACGCTGGCGCATGGGATCCGCCAGGCCTTTGCCGGGCTTCCCGACCGGCTGGGCCCGCTCCGGACCGACGTACTGGCCTCGGTTATCGCCTTCACGGTAATCACCTTCGCCCTGATCATCCTGGGGGAGATGCTCCCCAAGGCCATCGCCCTGCTGCACCCCGAGCGCCTCGGCGCGTGGTTCGCCGCCCCGCTCCTGGCCTTCGCCTGGTTGATGGCGCTCCCCACCCTGCTGGTCAATCGCTCGGCCAAGCGGCTGCTCCGGCTGCTCGGCATCAAGGCCGACGGGCAGCATGAGCGCCTGCACTCGCCGGATGAAATTCGCATGCTGGTCGAGCAAAGCCAAGAAGGGGGCTCCCTCGGCAAGGAGGACGCGCGCTTGATCGAAGGGGTCTTCGAGTTCTCCGAGAAGACCGCGCAGGAGGTGATGACCCCCAGGACCCTCATGGTGGCGCTGGAGCGGGACCTGAGCGTGGAGGCCGCTGCCGACGTCGTGGCCCAGGCCCGGCGCTCGCGCTATCCGGTATTCGTCGAGTCGCTGGACGATATCGTCGGCGTGGTGCACGCCAAAGACATCCTGACCGCCATCCGCCAGCAACCGGGCGCGATCGTCGGGACCATCATGCGCCCGCCCCTCTTCGTCCCCGGCACCCGGGAGGTCGAGGACGTCCTGGCCGACATGAAGCGGCTCAAGGTGCACCTCGCGGTGGTGCTCGATGAGTACGGCGGAACCGCCGGCCTGGTCACCATGGAGGATCTGCTGGAGGAGATCGTCGGCGACATCTTCGACGAGTACGATCGCCTCGACCGCCCCAAGCCGGCCCCCGAAGGGGCCCCGCTGCTCGATGGCAGCATCGCGATCACCGACTTCAACGCCGACCACGAGCTCCAGCTCGACGACACCGATTACACCACGCTCGGTGGGTACCTTTTCGGCCAGCTGGGGCGGCTCCCCCGCCCCGGCGACCGGGTCTCGGTCGGCAAGGATATCTTCGAGATCGTGGAAATGGACGGTCGCCGGGTCAAGACGGTCCGCCACCTCGTCGGCGCTGCGGCGCCTCCCAAAGCGACTTCCCCCTAGCGGCGCCGCGCACCCTGATGACTCGGCCATTCGTGTCGATCCCGCCCGGAGCCCTCGACCTCACCGGGCTCGCTGCCCTCGCCCGCCGCCGGCTGCAGCGGGCCGCCGCTGACGTCCTCGAGCGCGCGGGATACCAGGAGCTGCTGCCGCCGACCTTCGAGTATGAGGAAATCTTTCTCCGAGCCGGTGGACCGGAAGTCGCTGAACGGCTCATCCGCTTCACCGATCGCGACGGGCGCATCCTGGCTCTCCGCTACGATTTCACCGCCAGCATCGCCCGCGTGGCGGCCACCACCTTCCGCAACGCCCCGCGGCCGCTCCGCCTCTGCTACAGTGGCAAGGTCTTCCGCCAGGAGCCGGATCGTGGCGGCCGCCCGCGAGAGACCCTGCAGGCCGGTGCCGAGTTGCTGGGACAGGGGGATCTGGCGGCTGACGTCGAGATTGTCCGGCTGACCCTCGAGCTCGCCCGCGCAACCGGACTGCGCGACTTCCAGCTCAACCTCGGGCACGTCGCGGTACTCGCGCCAGGTCTCTCCGCCCTGCCGGAAGCGGAGCGCGGCGCGGTGCGGCGCTGGATCGACCGCAAGGATCGCGGCAATCTCACCCGGGCCCTCGCCGGCGCTCCGAAAGAAGCGCAGGCCCTCGGCGCACTGGCGTTCGTCATCGGCAGGCGGGACGTGCTGGATCGCACCCGGTCCTCGGCTCCGGCCGCGGTGCGTCCGGGGCTGGACCATCTCTGCCACCTCGATGACGCCCTCGCGCCAGCCGATCGGGAACACGTCGTGTACGATCTCGGGGAAGTGCGCGGTCTGGACTACTACACCGGCATTCACTTCGAGCTCTTCACCGCTGGGGCCGGACGGGCTGCCGGGGCCGGCGGCCGCTACGATGGGCTGATGCAGCGCTTCGGAGAGCCCATGGCCGCGGTCGGCGTGTCGCTCGACCTCGATACCATCGCCGAGTCCTTGGGAACGGAGACAGCGTGAGCGCAGCCACCGGCGAACGAGCCAGAATCCGGGTCGCGCTGGCCAAGGGCCGCCTGTACGATCCCGCCGTCGCCTGTTTCCGGCGGGCGGGCATCGCCATCGACCCGGACCCGGGACGGCGTCTGCTCATCCCCTCCAGCGATCCCGGGGTCGAGTTCCTGGTGGCGAAGCCGGCTGACGTGGCTGTCTATGTCGAGTCGGGCGCCGCGGACCTCGGCGTGACCGGAACCGACGTGCTGCGGGAGTCCGAAGCCGATGTACTGGAGCCGCTGGAGCTGGGGTTCGGAGCCTGTCGACTGGTGGTGGCGAGCCCCGCCGGTGCCCCCTGGCCAGAACTTCCGGGTGGGAAGGCGGCGCGGGTGGCCACCAAGTATCCGCGTCTCGCGTGGCAGCACTTCGCGGAAGCCGGTCGGCCGGTGGAGATCATTGCGGTCAACGGTTCGGTGGAGGTCGCCCCCCTGCTCGGCCTCGCCCATTGGATCGTCGACCTGGTCGATACTGGAAACACCCTGCGCGCCAACGGGCTCACGGAGCGGGAAACGATACTTCAGGTCGGTGCGGTGCTGGTGGCCAACCGGGCGAGCCAGAAGCTCAAGCTGGAGTCTCACCTGGAGCTGATGCGAAGACTCGAGGGGGCAGCAGTAGTAAGCGGTAAGCGGTGAGCGGGGCTGGAACAGAAGCTCCCGCTTACCACTCACCGCTCACCGCTTACGTCTCACCGCTCACCGCTATTCGCTTCTTGGCCAGCTCCACCGCCAACTCCAGCGCCTGGCGCATGCTCGATGGATCCGCCTGTCCCGTGCCGGCGATATCAAAGGCGGTGCCGTGGTCTGGTGAGGTTCGAGGGAAGGGCAGCCCCAGGGTGATGTTCACGCCCCGTCCGAACGCCGCGACCTTGATCGCAGTCATCCCCACATCGTGATACGGTGCCAGCACCGCGTCGAACTCACCCCGCATCGCTCGGACGAATACCGTATCCGCCGGCCATGGGCCGCTCGCCCCCAGTGCCTCGACCGCCGGCCGTAACACCCGATCCTCCTCATCCCCGAACAGTCCCGACTCGCCCGCGTGCGGATTGAGCGCGCAGACCGCCAGTCGCGGGTCGGCGATTCCCCACCACTCCGTGAGGGCCTTCCGGGTGACCTTACCGGTTCGAATCACGCGATCTGTAGTGAGAAGCTGCGGAACCGATCGAAAGGGGACGTGGGTCGTCACCAGTACCACGCGCAGGCGGTCGGCGGCGAGCATCATCGCGACGTCGACATCGCCTGCCAGGTGCGCCAGCCACTCGGTGTGGCCGGGCCATTGGAATCCGGCGAGGTTGAGCGCGCCTTTGTGGGCCGGGGCCGTGACGATCGCATCGGCATCCCCACGGAGCGCCAGCCGCGCCGCGGTCTCGATGGCCAGCCCGGCAATCCGCCCCGCCCGGGCGGCACGGGAGGGTCCGGGGCGGCCCGCTGCGCCGTCCTCCCCGACCCCTTCGCCCCAGCCTCCGACCGAGATCCGCTGATCGGCCGGAATCGATGCGATCTGATCCTCTGCCCCCACCAGAATGATGTCCGCCTCGAGCGGGATTTCGAGGGCGCGCCCGGTGATCTCGGGGCCGATGCCGCGGGGATCGCCGAGCGTGATCGCGAGACGGGGACGGGGACGGGAGGACATGAGGAGAGCAAAATAGCGAAGGGCGGCCCATTGGGCCGCCCCCGGCGTTCGTGCGTCTGGCTGGCGCCGGCTACAACCTCACGTCGATGTAGGTCGACTGCCGCAGGCGGTCGAGGTAGCGGCGCTCGCTCAAATCGTCGGCGAGCTTCTTCCGGATCTGGTCCTTCACATCCTCATACTTGATGGTCCCCGCGGTGCGCCGCCCGGTCACCTGCAGTACGACGTACTTGCGGCGGAGGCCCATCTCCTTGCGGATGGTGAACGTCGGCACCACGGCCCCGCTGTCGGCGGTACCGATGCCGTCCTTGTACTCATCCGGCAGCTGGGTGACCGGCACGTCGGTCGCCTCGCGTTCCTCGCCGGGATCGTGATAGATGCGGGCCAGTGAGTCGAAAGAGGCACCAGCCTTGAGCGACTGCGCCAGCATCGCCGCGATGGCCGCCGCGGAGTCCGCCTCCACCTGGCCGATCTCCGGCATGATCAGGATATGCCTCCCCTGGATCTCCGCCGGTTGGATCCGTTCGATCTGGATGATATGGAATCCGAATGGCGACTCGACGGGATCCGAGATTACCCCGGGCTTGAGCCGGAACGCCACGGTCTCGAACTCCGGAACCATCACCCCGCGCCGGAACCAGCCGAGATCGCCTCCCTGTTCCCGGCTGGCGGGATCCTGGGAGAAACGCTTGGCCGCGTTGGCGAAATCCGCTCCCGCCCTGAGCTCCCGGACGATGGAATCGGCCTGGGTGCGTGCCCGGTCCAGGGCCGCCTCGGCGGGCTTGGGCGCGACCACGATATTGCGGAAGGAGAGCGTCGCCGGCCGTTGAGGGAGCTGGTCGTTGTACTGGTCGAAGTACGCGCGCATCTCCTTTTCGGTCGGCTGCACCGGCTTGAGCTTGCCATCGCTCCTTAGCTTGTCGAGCAGCCGGTTGCGAAGCGCGGCCTTCCGCTGCGAGTCGCTGAGCCAGCGCCGGAATTCCTCCGGAGTCTGGAACCCGGATTGCCCCAACTCCCGCCGAAAGTCCACCTCGGAGGTGAACCGCTGGCGGATGTTGCGGTACTGCTGCTCCACACCGTCGGTGATTTCCTGGTCAGACACCTTGATGGTGGTGTCGCGCTCCGCGACCTGCACCATCGCTTCGGCGTCGATCAAATCGGACACCACCTGGCGGCAGAGCGCTTGAAAGGCCGGCAGGGTCTTCGGCAGCTGTCCCTGCTGCGCGCGTTGCGTGAAGATCTCCTCCTCGACCTGCGACGCCAGAATGGGAGACTCGCCGACCACCGCGACCACCCGGTCCACCGTTCCCACGGCGGTGTCACAGCGAAGCAGCGCTCGTGGTGCGCCCGAGTCCACCGCGGCGGAATCCTGGGCCGCGAGCGGAGCGGCGAGCGCCCCCAACATCGTCAGCAGCGACCACCACCGGCGTGACATCCCTACTTCCCTCCTGGAGCGGGCGCCGTCGGCGCGGCCCCCGGTTGTGGCGTGCCCGGCGGAACGGGCTTCGGCGCCTGAGCGGCGGAATCGGCTTTCATCTTATACTCTCGCGCCAACTCCACGGTTCGGTCCAGCGCGCCCTGTTCCACTCGGAACCCACCCTCCCGGCGCAGGAACGCGGCCAGCTGGCCGGGAATCGGGCGCGGCCGTGACCGCTTGACGGCCAGCTGGTCCCAGAAGGCATCGAGCTTCATCGCCGCCACCCGGGCCCGCTCCGCGGGCGGCGTGGCGGGGTCGCTGAGGTCGTTGCCCGCGATGCCGAGCGACATGCGCAAAGTGTCGAGCTCGTTCCGGTACCGCTGCAGCAGGCTGGCCCATTCGTCAGGGGTGACCCCGACGCCCGCCGAGTCGGCTTGCTGCAGCAACAGCTTGTTCTGCCCGATCAGCCGCACGAACTGTTTCACGGTGCTGTCCGGGCGCCCCACCAGGTCGCTGGCCCAGGCCGGACCGAGCGCGGACACCCAGCGCATGAAGTACGCGACCGTAACGTCGCCCCCGTCGTAGCTGGCCAGCCGCTCCGCTGATTTCGGTGAATTGTCCCGGTCTGCCAGCGCTTTGCGAATGCTCGCCGGTGCATCACCCGCGACCTTCAGATGCTTCCGGATCCCGAGACTGTCGAGATAGACGGAATCAAGCTTCTGGCTGAACAGGTCCCGTGTGTACGACAGCAGCCGGTCCCGCACCTCGGCGGCGGGAGGCCGCCGGATGATGTGGTAGCCGAAGGGCGACTCGACGATCCCAGTCATCGCTCCCGGAGCGAGCGCCCATCCCGCACTGTCGAAGGCCGTCACCCATTTGCCGCGGGGAGAGGCGGGGAGGTATCCCCCCTGCCCCTTGCTGCCAGGATCATCGCTGTTCTGTTTCGCGAGCTGCGCGAAGTTCCCGCCCGCCTTGATCTTGGCCAGGACCTGCTCGGCCTTGCGCCGCGCCGCCGTGCGAGCGGGGGGCTCGGCATTCGGCTCTACCCGAAACAGAACATGCTGAAAGATGCGGACGTGATCGGCGTTGTAGACGCTGTCAGCGACGGCCGAGTCCAGCGGGACCCGGTGCGCCAGCAGCACCTCGTGCCAGCGGCTGCCGCGCGCCTCCGCCAACTCCGGCCACATCGCCTCGGTCGCGGTCGCCGAATCACCGAGGTCCCGTCCGGCCGCGATCGCCTGGGACACCAGGGTGTAATCGACCCAGATGTTCGCGAGGAACTCCGCCGCCTGACGAGTCTCTGGGATCCCCTTGAGCGTGGTCATCAGCGTGGCCAGCCGCTCGACTTTGAGCTCCTGTCCTTTGGCCTCCGCGACCACCTCCGGGCGGGCCGAGAACATCTCCTTCAGTCCCTTGCACCCGGCAAGGGACAGCCCCGTCAACACGACCGCCATGGGCCAACGTCGCATGCACACTCCGGGAACAGATCACATCGTTCGGGCCCGCCACGCTGACGGGCCCGGCCAGTCACTGCTTCGCGGCCACCGCTTCCAGGGCCCGCACCACCGCGGGCACCAGCGCCTCTCCGCCGAGCCGGGTCAACCGGAGCGCCAGCGGAACCGTGCGCCTGACTTCCACCGCCAGCTGCACGTGGTCGAGCGCGGTGGAGAGCCCCGCGAAGCGGGGAGCCGCGCCCTCCCGGAAGGTGAGCCGGGCCTCATCACCGCGGATCAGCAGGTGCTGCACCCCGAGTTCCGCACCCACCACCCGGAGCCTCGCCATGTAGAGCAGCGTTTCGGCCGGTTCGGGGAGTGGCCCGAAACGCTCACGCAGCTCGTCGCGGAGCTGTTGAATGTCGCCAGAGGTCGCCGCCCGCGCCAGTCGGCGGTAGAAATCGAGCTTGATATCGTCCGCCGCCACGTATTCATCGGGCAACTGCGCCGCCCGGTCCAGCACCACCTCAGGAGGCGCCGGCCGCTCCCCCTTCCCGCCTTGCCCGCGCAGCGCCTGCACCGTCTCCTCCAGCCACCGGAGGTACAGGTCGAAGCCCACTGCCTGGGCATGGCCGGATTGCTCCGCGCCTAGCAGGTTGCCCGCTCCACGGAGCTCCATGTCCTTGAGCGCGATCCGGTACCCCGCGCCCAGATCGGTGTGGTGCTCCAGCACCTTGAGGCGCTCCTCCGCCTCGCGGTCGATCAGGTCGGGCACCACGAGATAGCAGTACGCTCGCCGGTGACTGCGGCCAACCCGGCCCCGCAGCTGGTAGAGCTGCGCGAGCCCGAACCGGTGCGCGTCGTGCACCACCATCGTATTGGCATTGGGGACGTCCAGCCCCGACTCGACAATCATCGTGGAGACCAGGATATCCACCTCGCCCGAGACGAAGCGCCGCATCACCTCCTCGAGGTCGTCCGCGGCCATCTGCCCGTGCCCGACCGCCACCCGCGCCCGGGGAGAAAGGAAGTGCACCCGCGCGGCGATGGTTTCGATGGTTTCGATGCGGTTGTGTACGAAGAACACCTGGCCGCCCCGGTCCAACTCCCGCGCGAATGCCTCGTCCAGCAGGGCGTCGTCCCAGGGTTCCACGAAGGTCAGGATGGGAGAACGGTCCCGGGGAGGCGTTTCGATCAACACCAGGTCCCGCAGCCCGGCGAGGGAGAGATGCAGCGTCCGCGGAATCGGCGTGGCCGTCAGGGTCAGAACATCGACGCTGAGCCGGAGCGCCTTGAGCCGCTCCTTGTGCTTGACCCCGAAGCGGTGCTCCTCGTCCACGACCAGCAGGCCCAGGTCCTTGAAGACTACGTCCGGCGAAAGCAGTCGATGGGTGCCGATGATGACGTCGATCTCGCCTGCGGCCAGCCGCTGCAGCAACGCCTTCTGCTCCTTGGCGGTTCGGAACCGGGAAAGCACCTCGACCTTTACGGGGAAGTCAGCGAGCCGCTCGCCAAAGGTGCGGGCATGCTGATCCGCCAGAATCGTCGTCGGCACCAACACCGCGACCTGCTTGCCGCCTTGCACGGCCTTGAATGCCGCGCGGACCGCAACCTCTGTCTTGCCATACCCGACGTCCCCCACCAGGAGCAGGTCCATGGGGATCGGCTGTTCCATCGCTCGCTTGACCGCCTCGGTCGCCTTGCGCTGGTCGGGCGTATCCTCATAAAGGAAGGCGGACTCCAGCTCCCGCTGCCATCGCGTGTCAGGCGGAAAGGGGTAGCCGGCGCTCACCTTCCGGCGGGCGTAGAGATCGAGCAGCTCCGCCGCCATGTCCTTGATGGCCTGGCGGGTCTTGTCCCGCACTCGCTGCCATGACGTGCCACCGAGCTTGTGCAGCCGGGGCGGCGGCTGGTCCCCATCCTCGCCCGCGGCCCGATACCGCTCCAACTGGTCCAGCCGGTACAGGGGAACGTTGAGGCGGTCGCCCCCCTCGTACTCCAGCACCGCGACCTCGAGCGTCGCCTCGCCGACCTGGATGCTCTGAATGCCGCGATAGATCCCGATGCCGTGATCCAAGTGGACGACGTAATCCCCGGCGGCCAGCTGGCCCGTCGCCGCCGAAGGGGCCGCCTGACGATAGCGCCGCGCACGGCGCAGCCGGCGGGCTCGGCGGAAGATCTCGTGGTCGGTGAGTACCCGGAGGCTTCGCATGACGAAACCGCCGTCCAGCGCGCCGATGGCCAGCGTGGCGTTGAGCCGCCCTCCGCCCTCGTTGAGCAGTTCGTCCAGCCGCTCGAGCTGGCCTTCGTTGTCGCACAGCACCAGCGTCGGGACATCGCTGGCCAACAGGCCGCGGAGTCGCCGGATGTCTCGCTCGATTGGTTCCGGTGGGAAGAACCCGGCATTGAGGTCGGGAGCCGCGCCCTGGATCGCGAGCCTCGCGTATCCGCCCAGACGCCCTCCCCAGGCCTCGGGAGACTCGAAGAGATCGTCTCGGTTGGGGACCTCCTCGCCGAGCCGCCGAGCGACGTCGAGATGGTGCTCCGCCTCCCGCCAGGCGCGGGCCACCTCACCCGCGTTCGCCGAGGGGGAATCCTCCAGCAGAATCGTGTCGGAGGGCAGCAGCTCGAGCAGGCTCTGC
>DASPUE010000372.1:0-6797 GCA_035623055.1 Gemmatimonadales bacterium | reverse complement strand
GACCCTCGAAACCCTGCCCTTCATGGTCTGGGTCCGGCGATTGGAGATCGACTTCGTTCGCCCGGTGCGCGCGGATCAGGAGATCACGATCACGTCGTTTGTGCGCGAGTTCCGTGGCGCCGACGCGCTGATCGAATGCACCATGGCGGCTTCCGACGGGAAGGCGGTCTCGCGCTGCCTCATGATCGTGGCGTATGTCGACAAGAAGACCAACCGCGCCTCGGACTGGCCGGCCGAGCACCAGGCGTTGTTCTATGAAAAGGGGACGACCTGATGGCAACAGGGCTGTGGCGCCTCGTCGCTGAAGCGACGGGAGCCGCAAGGGTAGCCTGTGCCACCTCGTCGCTCAAGCGACGGCTCGGCGGGTATCGCTGAAGTGGAAAGCCTTTCTTCGCGTCTTTGCGACTTCGCGGTTGAACAAATTGGTTACCGCGAAGACACGAAGGCCGCGAAGGAGTCGCCTGTGCCGCCTCGTCGCTAAAGCGACGGCTCGGCGGGTGTCGCTGAAGCGACGGGAGCCGCAACCCCACAAGAGCCGCGCGACGCCCCGCCCGCTCTAGCCACCCGCCCCGAATCCCCGCATCTTCGAGGACCCCAGCCACGGTCCACGTGCCCGACATTCCCACGCGACTAGAAACCGCCCTCGCCGACCGCTACCGCCTGGAGCGGGAGCTCGGCCAGGGCGGCATGGCGACCGTCTACCTCGCCTACGACGTACGACACGACCGCAAGGTCGCCCTCAAGGTCCTGCGCCCGGAGCTCTCCGCGATCCTCGGCGCGGACCGGTTCCTCGCCGAGATCAAGACCACGGCCCACCTGCAGCACCCGCACATCCTGTCGCTGTTCGATTCCGGCGAGGCCGACGGGCTGGTGTTTTACGTCATGCCCTACATCGAGGGCGAGAGCCTGCGAGATCGGCTGAACCGAGAGAAACAGTTGCCGATTGACGATGCGGTGCGGATCGCGAGTGAGGTCGCGGACGCGCTCGAGTACGCCCACCAGAAGGGAATCATCCACCGCGACATCAAGCCCGAGAACATCCTGCTGCACGGTGGCCACGCGCAGGTGGCTGACTTCGGCATCGCGCTGGCCGTGAGCCGCTCCAACGGCGGCACCCGCATGACCGAGACGGGGATGTCCCTCGGCACTCCGCACTACATGAGCCCCGAGCAGGCCATGGGCGAGCGGGAGCTCACCGCCCGGAGCGATGTCTACGCCCTGGGCGCGATGACCTACGAGATGCTGGTCGGGGAGCCTCCGTTCACCGGTCCCACGGCCCAAGCCATCATCGCGAAGGTGATGACCGGCGAGCCGGCGCCGATCATCCCCCAGCGGAAGTCGGTACCCCCCGCGGTCGAGGCGGCGGTACTCACTGCGCTGGCCAAGCTGCCGGCGGACCGGTTCGGCAGCGCGGCCGAATTCGCCTCCGCGCTGCACGGGACTGGCACTGCAGTCACGATGGCGCGACCGGTGCAGGTCGCGGCGGCCGACCGGCGCCTGCTTCACGCCGTGTCGGCGCTTGCGGTCCTCGCTACGCTGGCCGCCCTGTTCTTCGCCTGGCGCGCCACCCAGCGTCCTTCGGCTCCCGTCACCAGGCTCACGCTCGATCTGCCTGACCTGCGGGTGAATCACCTCGGCTACTACGGCATCGCCTTCGCCCTCGCGCCCGACGGCTCCCGCCTCGCCTATATCACCGAGGCTGGATGGGGTGACCGCGGCGGCGGCGTCCCGGGCTCACCCACGAGGCTCATGGTGCGGGAACGGGGCGACCTCACGCCGCGGTTCCTGGAAGGAACGGAGGGGGCAGACGGTCCCTTCTTCTCTCCGGATGGCAGGTGGATCGGGTACACGGCCGGGGACAAGCTCTTCAAGGTGGCAGTGGGTGGCGGACCGCCGGTGCAGTTGGCCGACGGGGTGAACGGCGTGCTCGCTGGAGGAGCCTGGCTGGAAGACGATCGCATTGCCTTCACCAACCAGACCTTCGAGATCCTCGCTGTACCCGCCGCCGGTGGGCCGGCGAAGAGGTTGGCTCGGGCCGTGCAGAATACCGGGTTGGTCTTTCCGACCGCACTCCCCCGCAGGGATGCCATCCTGATCACCGCCTGCGGCAACAACTGCGCGCAGATGACGCTGATGTCGTTCAACATGAAGACGCAGCAGCTCGATACCGTGTTGCCCAATGCGGCGATCGGGCGCTACCTCCCCACTGGCCAACTCGTCGCCGTGCGGTCCGACGGCAGCGTCGTCAGTGGAGCCTTCGATCTCGGGCGCCTCAAGTACACCTCGGCCCCCACCGTTCTTGTCAACGGCATTCAGCTGGAGCTCGGCATCATCCCCGAATTGAGCCTGGCCAACGACGGGACCCTGATCTACCTCGCCGCCAACCAGGCGGCCGGCAGCGCCACCGTGGCGCAGGTAGATCGGTCGGGGAACGCCCGGGTCCTCGACCAGGATTGGCTCACCCGATTCACCAGCATGGCGCTCTCCCCTGATGGCAGACAGCTGGCGGTGAGCACCGCGGAAGGACCGAGCAATGTCCTGTGGGTCAAGCAACTCGATCGCGGTCCGCTGACCAAGCTGAGCTTCGGCGGGACGATCAACTATCGCCCGGCGTGGAGTCCCGATGGCCGGATGCTCTCCTTCAGCTCGGACATCAAGGGGCCCTATACCTATCTCTATCAAATGCGGGCCGACGGCAGCGACAAGCCGGAGAGGTTGCTGGCGTACGACACGTCGCAGGTGGACGAGGCGACCTGGTCCCGTGATGGCCGCTGGCTGGTGTACCGGAACGGGGTAATCGCGGGGGTGCGCGACATCTACGCGCGGCGGACCAGCGGCGACACCGCCCGGATCACCATCGCCGCCGGCGCGGCCGATGAATACAGCCCTGCTCTCTCGCCCGATGGGCGCTGGATTGCCTACGTGTCGGTCGAGTCGGGTCGGGAAGAGATCTATGTGCGACCCTTTCCCGAGACCAGCCGCGCCCGATGGCAGGTTTCGACCGCCGGCGGGGCGCAGCCGGCCTGGTCTCATTCTGGGCGCGAACTCTTCTATGTGGATCGGTTCGACAGTCTCGTCAGCGTGAGTGTCGGCGGCGGAGCCGATTTCCAGGCGGGGGGCCATCACGCGCTGTTCAGCACCCATCCGTTCGTCCTACTGCCGTATCATCTGGCATATGCGGTGACCCCGGATGATCGCTCGTTTATCATGTTCAAGCGCTCGGTGCTCGGAGGCACGGAGGCTCGCCGCCTGACGGTCGTGCTCAATTGGTTCAGCGAGGTGGCCGCGAAGACGGGGAAGGCGCCGTAGGAGCGCTGAAAGGAGTCACGGACATGCCGAAGAAATCATCGGCCCGCGCACGGAAGCCGGCGAAGAAGGCCAGGAAGCGGACGAAGAAATCCGCCTCACGCAAGGCGTCGCTCAAGCACGTGCCGACGCGGGGACTCTACGGCTGGATCACCCACACCGATCTCTCCAGCCGGGATCCGGCTGCCACCGAAGCCTGGTGCGCCGCGGTGCTGGGCTGGCATTTCAGGCCGCGCATGTCCACACCTGCCGGCCCGTATCATCTCTTCACCTACTCCGAGCGGGGCGGCGGAGGGATCCGCGCTGTGGGTCCCGCCGAAACGCCAAGCAGCGTCCCATACATCCATGTCGAGGATGCGCAGGCGACATTCGATCAAGCCATCAGGGCCGGGGCCGAGGTCGTGTCGGCACCCGAGCGGGTGATGGAAGGGGTCACGATCGCCGTGGTGCGGGCACCGGGCGGAGTGGTCGTGGGGCTGTCGGGGCCGTAGAGCTCGCGACAGCCCGCCGTGACGAACCGAACTGCCGAGGAACCGCCAACACCCATGAAAGTCGTCCTCCGCACCCCCACGCAGTTGGTGATCCACGACGGCGCCCTCGGCAGCGCCTTCATGGGTGCGCTGTTCATTGCCGTCGGTGGCGGAGCCATCACCCTCTGGATCAAGGACCCCTCCGGCTGGAGCGGGAACGCTGGCCCTTGGCTCATCTATGTCGTGGGTGGCCTATTCGCCCTGATCGGCACGCTGGTACTCTCGCTCTCCGCCGATCGCCGTTACGTCATCGATCGCACGGCCGGCACCGCGCGCATCATCGAACAACACCTCATCCACCGCCGGACGAGCGAGTACCGGCTGAGCGAACTCCAGGATCTCGCGCTCGAGCACTCCCGGAGCCTCTCCGGTCAGGGCGAGTATTTCCGAATCGTGTTTCTCACCAAGGCCGACACCCGGATTCCGTGGACTCCCTACAGCACCAACGACGAAGGCCACCAGGCGGCGTGTGTCTCCGCCGTCCGCACCTTCATGGGCTGGTCCGGTCATGAGGCAGTGGCGCCGCCGACCCCGAACGCCGTTGCGAGCGCCGGTGCGGTAAGCGGACATCCCCTCGCCACCAACTGGGGATGCCTGGCGGCGTTTCTTTCAATCTTTGTCGCGATTGGGCTGGGAGTCTTCGGCGCCGAGGTACTTCGGGTGGCAACCTGGACGCCGGTGAGCGCCCGGGTGCTGTCGACTGATATCAAGATGGTGCGGGGAAACAAAGGCAATAGCTATACGCCGATGGTGCAGTATCAGTACACCTATGACGGCACACTCTATTCATCCAGCCGAGTCCTGCCGGTCACTATGTCTGCCGGGCTCACCTGGGCGGAGCGGATTCGGGATCGATTCCAGCCCGGAGCCGTGGTGACGGCGTACGTCAACCCGCGGGCACCGTCGAATTCCTTCCTGGTGCGGGAGGTGAGTCTGATCCCGCTGATCTTCGTCGTCTTCCCGATCGCGATGGCGGCGCTGTTCGGTTGGATCGTGCGGACTCAACGACGCCAGCTCGAGACAGTCGCCCAGTACCCGGTGCCGATCGTCGAAGCCTGATTATTCCCGCGGCTCAGAATCCGAACCGCAGCCCCCCGCCCAGGTACACACTCGGCAGCGACGGCAGATTCGCCGGCACCTTGAAGCTCCAATGCCCGCCCGTGGCCTCGATCGCCACATGCGGGAAGATGGCCAGCTCGAGCGAAGTGCCGACCCCGTAGCCGATCACGTCGTTGGACGCCTTCTGCCAGTAGGGCTGATAGACCGGCCCTCCGCCTCCCGAGACATAGAATCCGCCGGCGTCGAATCGCCCTTCCACCCGGCCGAAACCGACATCGGCGAACGGCGTGAATGCGAACGGTCCGGTCTCGAGCCGCAGGTCGAGCCCCGCCATCCCGGCCGTCACCGCCAGATTCGACGGTGCCAGGCGGAGCAGCACGAGGTGCCACCCGATCTCATTCTGTCCATGGAGCAGCAGCGCCGCCCGCCCACTCGGGAACCGGCCCGACTCGTAGGCTGAGCCAGTGGTCGGAGCCAGTGCAGTGAGGCTCACTCGAGTCTGGTATCCCGCGCGGGGAATGCGCTTCGGCTCGAGTTGGGTTCGATAGCCCCACGCCTTGAGCCGCTCGGTGACCTGCCGGATGCTCAAGGCTCGGCCCTGGGGATCGCGCTTCTCCACCACCAGGCCCAGGACCTCCCAGTAGCGATTGAACAGGGCCCCGCCGGAACTGCCCGGGCTGATGAAGAAGGACTCGAACGCGATCCCCCGTTCATGCACCCCGATCAACCGATCCGGCGAGATAGGTGGTTCCCAGCAGACTCCGTCCGGACATCCGACCGGGATGACCGGATCGCCGATTCGGAGCGCCCACGGATCACCCAGCCGGTCGAACTCGAACCGCGGGGCCCGGATCCTATCGGCGCTGAGACTCAGAACGGCGAGGTCCAGATCGGGATCGCTCTTGTCCACCGCGACATTGAGCGTGTCATTGGGGGCGAAGTGGAAGACCACGCGGATATGTCCGCCGTGTGCCGCGGCCAGCACTACGTGCGCCGCAGTCGCGATGATCATCCGGTTCGATGCCGCCATCACGATTCCGGCGCCGGTCTGGTCGACCTCGCTCGAGTCGGTGAAGGCGATCACCTTGACGACCAGATTCGCGGCTGCGTCCGGCATCGCCGTCCGATTCTGCGCCTGAGCCGTCGCGTAGCCCGCGAGAAGCCCGACGGCTGCCACCGCGCTCGATAGCTTCACGAGACTCGCCTCCCTCTTGGGAAAACCACCCAAGCCATCGCCGCCAGCCAGAGCAGCGCCAGGGCGAGGGTCGTCCAGCGCTTCTCGGTCCACCAAGTCTCCCACTGGGCCGGCATCCCGCCCAGCGCATCACCCAGTCCATGGACCGTGCCATTGAGTTGCAGCGCCAGCCCCGCGGTGTCCAGAGTGATGCCGCTGATCGTTCCCGAGAACCCCGATAGCGCCAAATCGCCGCCTCGCGCCAGCGGCTTCGGATCGCTGTGACTGTTGGCCAGCCGGAAGGTCCCGCCGGTCACGGTGGAACTCAACACATCCTTTGCCTGATCCCCTTCGCGGATCTTTTCCACCCGCTCGAACGAGATGCGCGAGGCCAGTACGGTGGAGAAGCCAGTCTTCCGGGGATCTCGCGGGTGCAACTCCAGGTCCATGCCGCTATGGGAAGGAATGAGCTGCAGGCGCTGCAGCGTGAACCGGAGCGCCGCCGGTGGCCCGCCGGCAATCAGCTCGACCGGGCCGTCGACCGAAACCGGAAGCGCGGGCAGTGAGTCGCCGAGGGTGAGCCGGAGTGTGGTGTCGCCGAGAGTTCCCGAGAGCACCACCGAGGTGCCGGCCGGAAAGATCACCGGGTCGAGCGAGATCGCCCCGGTCGTGCTGTCGCTCTTTGCCGTCAGCAGGATCACCGATTCGTTGAGCGTCGCTCCGGGCCG
>DASPUE010000371.1:0-9128 GCA_035623055.1 Gemmatimonadales bacterium | reverse complement strand
GCGAGTATCGATGGCCATCATCTGTCCACGGCGTGTCAGCACCAGCAGCCTGGTGCCCGCGATCAGTGGCGGCGCCTGCACGTACCCTGTTCCCGTGGACCAGAGTTGGTTGCCGCTTGCGGCGAGAAGGGCGTAGGCCTTTCCGCCGGGGCGGTCGGTGGCGGTATACACCACCGAATCAGCTCGGAGCACTCCTCCCACCACGGGGCCGGAGAGGCGCTTGGACCAGCGGGTCCTCCCCGTTGCGAGATCCACGGAGACCACCCGCCGATCGGATCCGCCGAGGTATGCCGCGATGCTGTCCAGACCGAAAGGGGCGCTGGGGCCGCGCAGCGGGCGGCTCTGCCAGAGCCGGGTGAGTGGGGTCCCCTCGAGCGCCGTAGGTGCCGCGGGACGCCCAGGATCGAACTCTGTGACCGGTCGGTATCCGCCGCATGCCGCGTTGACGCTTATCAGGAGCAGCGCTAGACTCCACGCCCCACGGCGCTGCCGCCGAATCCCATGCCGATCCCGACCATGCCCCGCGTCCGCATCTCTGAGCTCTCCGCCCACGAAGGGTCGACCGTCACCGTACAGGGATGGGTCGCGCACCTGCGGACCAGCGGCAAGATCGCCTTCGTGGTCCTGCGCGACGGGACCGGCTACCTGCAAGGTGTGCTCGCAAAGAAGCAGCTCCCCCCGGAAACCTGGGAACTGTTCGAGCGGCTGGCGCTGGAGACGAGCGTGGCTCTCACCGGCGCGGTGCGCGCCGAGCCGCGAGCGCCTGGTGGATACGAGATGCATGTCACCGATCTCGCGCTCATCGGATCCAGCGAGGAGTTTCCGATTCAGGCCAAGGAGCACAGCACGCAGTTCCTGTTCGAGCATCGGCACCTGTGGCTGCGGAGCCGGCGGCAGGTCGCGATCGCCAAGGTCCGCCACGAAGTGGAGCAGGCCATCCGTGACTTCTTCTACGACCGCGACTTCATCCTGGTGGATACCCCCATCCTGACCGGCTCCATCGGGGAGCAGGCGGGAGAGCTGTTCAGCACCGACTACTTCGATCTCGGCAAGGCCTACCTTGCCCAAACGGGCCAGCTGTATGTCGAGGCCGCCGCCGCGGCGCTCGGCAAGGTCTACTGTTTCGGCCCGACCTTTCGCGCCGAGAAGTCCAAGACTCGGCGGCACCTGACCGAGTTCTGGATGGTTGAGCCGGAGGTCGCGTTCAACGACTCGAACGACAACATGCGGCTGCAGGAAGAGTTCGTGAGCTACATCGTCCGCCGGGCCCTGGAGCGCCGGGGCGAGGAGCTCAAGGCCCTGGAGCGGGACACGACCGTCCTGGAACGGGTCGCGCCGCCCTTTCACCGCATCTCCTACTCCGATGCCGTCGCCCGGCTCAACGCGCTGGGGTCTGACATCACCTGGGGACAAGATCTCGGCGGCGACGACGAAACCCTCCTCGCCGGGCAATACGACAGGCCGGTGTTCGTGTTCAACTATCCCAAGGGCGTCAAGGCGTTCTATATGAAGGAGAATCCGGACGACCCCCGGACCGTGCTGAATAATGATTGCCTGGCCCCCGAGGGCTATGGCGAAATCATCGGCGGATCCCAGCGTGAGGACAGCTACGACCGGCTGCTGGCACGCATCCTGGAGCAGGGCCTCGACCCCGAGGCCTATCGCTGGTATCTCGACCTTCGCAAGTACGGGACCTTCGTGCACTCCGGTTTCGGTCTCGGAGTGGAACGCACTGTGGCCTGGATTTGCGGGGTGCCTCACATACGGGAGACGATTGCCTTCCCGCGCCAGATACATCGGTTGTATCCCTAGGGCCCGATCACCCTCGGCGCTACTCCCCCTGCTTCACCTCGGTCCATAGCCGATCCAAAGCCTCGAGCCCCGCCGTCGTCACCTCGACACCGCGTTGGGCCGCCAGGTCCTCCACCCGCCGGAACCGCTCCCGGAACTTCCGATTCGCCCGATCGAGTGCGGCGTCCGGGTGCACGTGGGCCTTGCGCGCGAGGTTCACCACCGCGAAGAGCAGGTCGCCGATCTCCTCGACCAGTGCCGCCGAGGGCTCCGGATACACCGGCTCGGTCGACTCGGACGCTGAGGCCGCCGCACCGACCGGCGGTCCCGCATTGTCGCGGTCCCGTTCGAGTGCCTCTTCGACCTCCGCCAACTCCTCCCGGATCTTGTCGAGCGGCCCTGTCGTATCGGGCCAGTCGAATCCCACTGAAGCGGCCCGCTCCTGCAGGCGATAGGCCATAAGCAGGCTGGGAAGCGCGGGCGGAAGTCCCTCGAGCACACCGCGCTGTCGCTCCTTGCGCTTGAGGTTCTCCCAACGCTCCGCGGGGCCGAGGTCAAACAGATGCGGATGGCGACGGCGCATCTTGCGCTCGAGATCGGTGGCGACATCATCGGCGGTGAACTCGCCCCGTTCCTCGGCTAACTCGAGCTGCCAGCCGAGGTGCAGCAGGAGGTCGGCCACCTCTTCGCGGATCGCTTCGGGTCGCCCTTCCTCGATGGCGTGATCGAGCTCGAAGACTTCCTCGATGAGGTAGGGGCGGATGGTTTCCCGGGTCTGGATCCGGTCCCAGGGGCACCGCTGCCGGAGATCGCGGACCATCGCCTGAGCGCGTCCAAGCGCTGAATTCTCTTGCATTTATCCTCCGTGAACCCTATCATACCCGCCGCCTGAGCATGACGTCAATTCCGGAGCAAACGGCCCGCGCATGGGCGGAGGTGAATCTCGGGGCGGTCGTGGCCAATGCCCGAACGGTGGCCACCGTTGCCGGGACTCGTCTGCTCCCCATGGTCAAGGCGAATGGATACGGGGTGGGGGCGGTTCCGGTCACCCGGGCGCTTGAGGCCATCGACCCCTGGGGATACGGGGTGGTCACTGTTCAGGAAGGGGCCGAGCTCCGCGCCGCCGGGATCACCCGTCCGATCGTAGTCTTCTCTCCGCTCACGCCGCAGTTGGTGGGTGCCCATCTCAGCCACGGGCTGCGTCCCACCATCGGCGATGCGAACGCTCTCTCCGTCTGGCGCGCCGCCGGCTCGAAACCCTTCCATATCGAGATCGACACCGGGATGTCCCGCTCGGGATTCCGCTTCGACGCCGAGTCGAGCTGGCGGGATCAGCTGGTCGACGCCGAAGGGTGGGAGGGGGTGTTTACCCACTTCCACTCCGCCGACCAGGACGACACAGCTGTTCGACAGCAGTGGGACCGATTCCGGACCGTGCTTGCACTATTGCCCGGCCGTCCGCCGCTGGTGCACGCTGCGAACAGCGCCGCGGCGCTGCTGGGCAAGACCTACGCGTGCGACATGGTGCGCCCGGGGATCTTCCTCTATGGGGGCGCGGCGGGTGGCTACTCCGCCGAACCGGTGGTGCGGCTCCGAGCGCCGGTGGTGGCGGTGCGCGAGGTCAAGGCAGGTGACACGGTGAGCTACGGGGCGACCTGGAAGGCTCCGCGCGATTGCCGGGTCGCCACGCTGAGCATCGGGTACGGCGATGGCCTGTTGCGATCGCTGAGCAACCAGGGAGCCGTCGAAATCGGGGGCCGGGTGCTCTCGATTGTGGGACGGGTGACCATGGACTTCACGATGTTCGCGATCGACCAGCGCGTCGCCATCGGCGACATTGCGACGCTCTTCGGCGGGCTGGTCTCGGTGGACGAGCAGGCGCGTCGCGCCGGTACGGTGAGCTACGAGCTGCTGACGGCGATGGGCGTCCGGGTCGAACGGAGGTACCAGTGAATCCGTTGTTCGCTTCGCTGGTGGTTGGTCTCGCGCACCAGGCGGAGCAGGCGCTGGAGGGGAGCCTGCCGGAAGGGGTGAGCGGGGTGCCTGATACGCGGGAGGTCGCCCGAGCGCTGATCGACACGCTGGGCATGCTGGACGAGAAGACCCGGGGGCACCTCGACCCGGACGAACAGCGACTGCTCGGCGAGACGCTGACCGCGCTGCGGTTCCGCTTCGTCGCCATGGGGAAAGCGTAGTCTGCGCCGCGCCGCTCTGATCATCCTCGATGGGGTCGGTGTGGGCCCGGCGCCCGACACCGACCGGTATGGTGACGCCGGCAGTGATACGCTGGGTAACGTCGCCCGAGCGGTCGGCGGTCTCCGGCTTCCCAACCTGCAGCGCCTCGGACTTGGCAATTGCGCATCCATCGCGGGAATGCCCCCCGTCCCTGAGCCGGAGGCGGCGTTCGGCACCGCCATTCCGGCGAGTGCCGGGAAGGACAGCACCACCGGGCACTGGGAGCTCTGCGGGCTGATCCTGCCCCGTCCATTCCGCACCTATCCCGACGGGTTTCCTGCCCAGTTCGTCGACGGGCTTGCCCGGGCGACGGGGCGGGGGTTCCTCGGCAACCGTCCCGCCTCCGGCACCGAGATTCTCAAGGAGCTCGGCGACCAGCATTGCGCTACCGGCAAGTGGATCCTGTACACCTCCGCGGACAGCGTCTGCCAAATTGCGGCGCACGAGGCGGTCATCCCCGTGGCCGAGCTGTACCGGGCATGCCGGATCGCGCGGGACCTGCTCACCGGTGAGGAGGCGGTGCTTCGCGTCATTGCCCGCCCCTTCACAGGAACCTCCCCGGCCTGGAGCCGCACCCCGCGACGCAAGGACTTCAGCCTGGAGCCCCCCGGGGAGACCCTGCTGGACCGCCTGGCGGCGCGTCACATTCCGCGGGTGGGAATCGGCAAGGTCGACGATCTTTTCGCCGGGCGGAACATCACCAGCGTCCATCCGGTCAACAACAGCGAGGCCTACTTCGCGATCGCCAGCGCACTCACCACGATGCGCCGCGGGCTCCTGTTCGCGAACGTCATCGAATTCGATCAGACGTGGGGGCACCGGAACGATGTGCCGGGCTACCATCAGGGGCTGCAGGCGCTGGATGCTGCAATCCCGGCCATGCTCGCTCCGGTTCGGGAGGATGACCTGATTATTATTACGGCCGACCACGGGAACGATCCCACCACGCCGTCCACCGATCATTCGCGTGAACGGGTGCCGGTTCTTGCTCTTGGCCCACGCCTGCGGCGCTGCCCGCTCGGAGAGCGGCGCACCTTCGCGGACGTGGGGCAGACCCTCGCGGAGTATTTTGGCATCCCACCGCTTGCCGCCGGCCGGTCCTTCCTGGCGGAGATCTGGGATGGATGATCCGTTGATCGCCGCGGCCTGGACCGCGCGACTGCAGGCGCACTGCCCTTACTCGCGGTTCGCCGTCGGCGCTGCCCTCGAGGCGGAGGATGGGCGTGTGTTTGCCGGGTGCAACGTGGAAAACGTCTCCTCCGGGCTCACACTTTGCGCGGAGCGCGCCGCGGTAGCCGCGGCGGTGGTGGCCGGTGTGCGGCGGTTTCGAAGGCTGGTCGTCGTAGCGGAAGCCGATCCGCCCATCGCTCCGTGCGGGGCCTGCCGGCAGGTGCTGGCGGAATTCGGGGGTGAGCTGCAGGTGGAGGGAGTCGGGCCGCGGGGCAGCCGGCGCTGGGGGCTCGCGGAACTGCTGCCGGACGCCTTCGGTCCGGAGATGGACCGGAAATGAAACCAACACGCGCGTTCGCCGGCGAAAGCCTGGGCCGGCCGAACCACGGAGATCTATGAGACTGTCGCACCTCGTTCGCTGGCCGCGCGGCGCTGGATGGGCGGCGCTCGTGGGCGCGCTGATCCTGGTGGCGTGTCAGGAACGCCTCGCCGGACCGGCGGACTGTCCGAACCTCTGCCCCGGCGGCTATCAGCTCCGGGATACCGTCATCGATCCGATCCCACACGCAGACAGCAGCTTCCTCGGGTACCTCAAGCCGGGGCAGGGAAACTCGCTCCGGGTCTCCTGGCAGTTCCCGGTGAGCGATGACCGTACGGTGGTCCGGTTCATCGTGCGCCCCGACTCCTGGGTGGTCACGACGGACAGCTTCCTGCCCTACACCATCGATTCGGTGGCGCTCTCGGTGACCGTGGCATACCGGGACACCACGGTGAAGAACCTGTACGTGTATCTCTACCGACTCCCGGCGACGCTCGACTCGAACTACACCTTCACCGACGCCGACGCGGCATTCTCGCCGTCAAGCATCATCGACAGCCTCAAGATGGACGACACCCTCGTCACCCAGACTCTGAGGGCGGTGCTCTCGGGTCCCGATCTGGCCCGGGTGGCCATCGCGCAGCCGGACACCGGGATTCTGGCGATGGGCGTGCAGATTCGCGCCGCCCAGGGGACCGGGGTGCGGCTGGGGAACAGCGGCTCGGCGGCGCCGCTGTTTCAGTCGTACATCAACGTCATCGGGCTCGATACCACCACCTCGCACAAATCCATCAGCCGAGGTCCGGGCTTCCAGCGTTTCCTGTCGGCGGTGACACCGACGCTCGATACCACCCTGCTGACGGTGGGAGGCGCGCCGAGCGCCCGCTCCATCATCCGGTTCCCGTGGCCCGAGTATCTCAAGGATTCGGCCCAGCTGGTCCGGGTATCACTGGAACTGGTCCCGTCCGCCCCGATTCCCGGACTGCGCGGGGACACGGCATTCATCCAGGCCCGGCCGGTGCTCGCCGATTTCGGGAGCAAGAGCCCCACGACGTCCACGACGACCTATATCGCCACGACCCCGGTCCTGCTCAACCAGACCGATACTGTGCGACTCGAAGTTCGGCCGGCCACGACCCTGTGGCAGGGGACCCAACCGTTGCCGTCCGCGTTCATGCTGCAACTCTTCCCCGAGGCTGCCAGCTTCACCACCGCCACATTCGGGTCGAGCCGCACCCCCGGTTTCGCGCCGAGACTGCGCGTCACCTACGCCCTCAAATTCCCCTTCGAGGCCCCCTAAGTGCGGCTGAACCGATTCCTGGCGCTGGCCGCACTGCTCGCGGCGCCCTTGGTGCTGCCGGAACACCTGCCGGCCCAGTCTTCGATCTTCGGTGTGCGTGGGCTCGGCCAACCGGGACGACCACTGACCCCCAGGTCGCGCGCGATGGCGGGCAGCCTCGGCCTGTTCGACGGAGAGAGCGACGTTAATCCGGCGGCAATGGCCAACCTGACCTCCGTGGTTGCCGATTTCGTGATCGTGCCCAGCTGGCGGAGGTGGGAAACCCCGGCGGGGAACTCCAACATTCGCGAGACCCGCTTTCCGCTCGTGTTTGTCGGTGGTCCGGTACCGAGCACCCATCTCGCGCTGGGCGTCTCGATCGGTAGCTATGCCGATCGCGACTTCCGACTCGCATCGACCGGGACCCTCCAGTTGCGGGGAGCCCCGGTCGGCTACACCGACACCCTGAGCTCTCTGGGCGGCATTAGCGAGATTCGCTTCGGGGCCGGGTACGCGCTTTCACCGCACACCTCGGTGGGCGGTGCCGTGTACTGGATCACCGGATCGAGCCGGCTCCAGGCGATGCGCCACTTCAGCGACACGACCTTCTCGGCGTTCGTGCAGTCGGCGGAGCTGTCGTACGAGGGCGTGGGGTTCTCGCTGGGCATCACCCAGCAGATCGGCTCGCGGGTGCAGCTGGCGGCCGTAGTCCGCAGCGACACCAAAGCGGTGGTCGACAAGGATTCCACTCGGGCCTATAGCGTCGACCTTCCGTACACCTTCAGTGCCGGCGCGCTGCTCCGCGCCTCCAACCGGCTGCTCATTACCGCATCGGGGAGCTACCGTACCTGGTCCGGGGCCAACAGCGACCTGCTGGCACAGGGCGGGGTCGGCTCCCAGAACACCCTCGAGCTGGCGCTCGGCGGGGAACTGGTGCGCAACGCTCGCAGGCCCGCGGTGCTGCCCATTCGACTAGGCATTCGGTACGCGGACTTGCCGTTCCCGATCGTCACCGGTGGCCACCCCAGAGAGATCAGCGCCTCCGTCGGCACCGGTACCCGTTTCTCCAAGGACCGCGCCGGGATCGATATCGCGCTGGAACAGGCCTGGCGGAACGAGGGCACGGCTTACAAGGAGCGGGCCTTCTCCCTAATTTTCGGCCTCTCGATTCGCCCCTATGGATCCGGCCGGGGACCATGAAGCGCCTCTACATCGAGACCTACGGCTGCCAGATGAACGTGGCGGACACCGAACTGCTACTCGGCGTGTTCGGTGCTGAAGGCTACGTGCAGACCGAGCGTCCGGAGGAGGCGGATGTTCTACTGGTGAACACCTGCGCCGTCAGGGAGAACGCGGAGCAACGGGTTATCGGACGTCTGGGAGAGCTGCAGCGGTTCAAGGGCGAAGCCGGTGTGCTCGGCGTGGTGGGCTGCATGGCGCAGCGCCTGGGGCCCAAGCTGCTCGAGCAGGTGCCGCGGGTGGATCTGGTTGCCGGTCCTGATGCCTATCGCAACCTGGCCCAGTTGGTGAATCAGGCGCGGTCCGGGGAGCGGATCGCGGACACCGAATTCCGCGGGTGGGAGCATTACGAGGACGTACCGAGCGTCCGCGAGAACGCCGCCAGCGCCTTCGTCACCGTGCAGCGCGGGTGCGATTATAAGTGCACCTTCTGCATCGTTCCGTATACCCGGGGGCCGGAGCGGAGCCGCAAGTTGGAGGACGTGGTGCGCGAGGTCCGCATGCTTGCGGAGCGCGGCACCTCGGAGGTGACGCTCCTTGGGCAGACGGTCAACAGCTACCACGATGGCCGGAACGATTTCGCCGACCTGCTCCATGCCGTTGGGGCGGTGGATGGGATCCGCCGCCTCAGGTTCACGAGTCCCTATCCTACCGACTTCACGGATCGGGTCATCGCCGCCATGGCCGCTGTTCCGGCGGTGTGCGAGCACGTGCACCTGCCGGTACAGAGTGGTTCGAACGCTGTCCTGCGTCGGATGCTCCGCCGGTACACCCGCGAGGAATACCTCGCGGTGGTCGCGCGGCTGCGGGCCGCAATTCCGGGGATCACCTTCTCTACGGACATCATCGTTGGCTTCCCCGGCGAGACCGAGGCGCAGTTCGTCGAGACCCTGTCGCTTGTGGAGGCGGCCCAGTTCGACGACGCCTACACCTTCCGCTATTCCGTCCGCGACGGCACCCCGGCCGTGCGGCTCCGCGATCACCTGGACGAGGCGACCGCCGCCGAGCGGCTGGAACGACTCATCGCCGCAGTCCGGTCCCAGGCCCGGCGCAGGAATCTCGAGCGGGTGGGGCAGGTGGTCGAGGTACTGGTGG
>DASPUE010000370.1:0-2517 GCA_035623055.1 Gemmatimonadales bacterium | reverse complement strand
CGCTCGACCCGACTCCGCGACCCGCGCCATCTGCGCACGGTCCGCGTCTGTGCTCCCGCCGGATCCGGCCCGGCCGCCCAGCGTGAGGGTGCCGCGTTCCCATCGCCAGACGTCGCACTCGCGGACCTCCAGGGTCCGGTGGATGGCATCGGCGATGGAGGAGAGCGCGTCCTCCGCGCGGGGTGCGTTGAGGGTCTCGGCGCCCAGGCGCGAGAGCCAGTCCACCTCATCGGCGCGGCGGCGGGCCTCCTTGGCCTCGGCGCGGGCCGTCGCGACCAGCTCGGTGGCGACGGCGGCGGTGGCGAGGAAGGTGATCAGCACCGTCCAGTCGAATCCACCGATCGCAAGGCTGTCGTAGGGTGGCTGGAAGAAATAGTCGATCAGCAGGAAGGAGAGGCAGGCCAGCGTGAGGCCCAGGGCACGCCCGCCGCCAACGCTGGCGCCGAGCACCACCAGCAGGTACACCAGCACCGAGTGCGCCTGGTCGAGGTTGTCTCGCAGCAGGCGCATTGCCACCGTGGTGAGGATCAGGATGACGGCCCAGGCCATCCAGGCCCGCGCCGGGTGCCACGATTTCATGGTGGGGTCGGGGTCTCGAGCCGATAGCCGACGCCAGGGTCGGTGATGATCAACGTTGGCCGCGCCGGATCCGCCTCGATCTTGCGGCGCAGATTGGTGACGTAGACTCGCAGATACTGCTGCGGATTGCCGAAGGGACGCGCCCACACAGCGTCATAGATCTGCTGGTGGGTGAGCGTTCGGCCGGCGTTGGCGGCCAGAGTCCTGAGGATCGACCACTCCGTGGGCGTAAGTCGGATGCTGGTCTCCCCGCGGCGCACCAGCCGGCGCGCCAGGTCGATCACCAGATTCCCGATGACCAGTTCCGGCGCATCCGCGCTGTTGCGGGACGCCTGTGCGCGCCGGAGCTGGGCCCGGACCCGGGCCGCGAACTCGAGCGTGCTGAATGGCTTGGTCACGTAGTCATCGGCACCGGCGTTGAGCAGCAGGACCTTCTCTTCCTCCGCGTGCCGAGCCGAGAGCACCACGATCGGCATCGACGCCCACCCGCGGATCTCCTTGCAGACTTCCACCCCCGCCATGTCGGGGAGCCCCAGATCGAGCACCACCAGCTCGGGCTGGGCGGTTGCGGCCAGGTCGACCCCGGCGGCGCCGCTGTCCGCCTCGATGATCCGTTCGGCGACGTCCTGCAGGGCGTTGCGCACGGCGCGGCGGATCTGGATTTCATCCTCGATGACGAGGACGGTCCTGGCACGCATGCCGGGTGCTGGGTCTCGGGCGATCGCGGGAGTTACCGGGTCCATGGGGTGGTCACCTTCTAGGGGACGAGCGGCCGGCATGGCACCGCACGATGGGGTTCCTGTTCGAGCATCAGCGCCAGAGCCGCGGCAGCAGCCGAGGGACACGGGACGCATATTCGGCGTACTCGGGGAATCGGCTCCGCATCCACCGCTCTTCGACCGCTGCCTTCTCGCCAAAGAAGAGTAACGCCACCACGCCGACCAGTGCCCCTATGGCCGGATTGGCATACAGCCACCCCGTGCCTGCCAGGATCAGGGTCACGCCGAGGTAGACTGGGTGACGCACCAGCCGATATGGGCCGGTCTGCACCAGCACCGCGCGCTCGCCGGGCTGAGTAGCGGGGGTGAGGTTGGGGCCGAGCGAGGTCGCGCCCCATAGGGCGAGTGTCATGCCGAGGACGATGGGGAGAAGGCCCGGTAGCCGGACGGAGATCGATGAAGGAGTGAGCCAGTCTGCGACGGGTCCTCCCGCGCCCCGCTGCAGGGCGGGGATTCCCGCCACTACCGCCAGGATCAGCAGGGCCTGACCCCAGACCCAGGGGTCGCGAAGGACCCGATGCATATCCATGCGCCCAACTCCGCCTTTCCGCCGTCATTCCTCCCGTACCTTATATTCTGCCTTTCTTCCGCCAATGAAAAGAGCCGACCTCGTGATCCCGATTCTCCCGGGCCGATACCGTCCGGCCCTGCCCCTCGAGCAGTTGGTTCTCAGGGACCCGCCGGGCCCGGATGCGCTCGAGATGGATGTCCTGTTCGTCGGTGCCGGCCCCGCAGGGCTGGCAGGCGCGATCGAACTGGCCACCCTGGTCCGTCGCGATCAAATGGCGGGCTCCGGAATCCCCGACCTCAACATCGGAGTGCTGGAGAAGGCCAGCAGTCTGGGAGAGCACAGCCTTTCCGGCGCGGTGGTCAATCCCCGCGCGTTGCGCGAGCTGTTTCCCGATCTCAAGGATTCCGAGTTTCCCTTCCGGCAGCCGGTAGCGAGCGAAGCGGTCTACTTCCTCACCCGGAGTGGGTCGGTCAGGCTCCCCACTCCACCGACGATGCACAATCAGGGCTTCTATACCGCGTCGCTCTCCGAGCTGGTCCGCTGGCTGGGGGAGCGCGCCGAGGCGTTGGGCGTCAACCTCTTCCCCGGATTCCCCGCGGATGCGCTGCTGGTCGACGGTCAGGCGGTCAAGGGGGTTCGTACCACGCC
>DASPUE010000369.1:0-7264 GCA_035623055.1 Gemmatimonadales bacterium | reverse complement strand
ACCCCCCTGGCCCGCATGAGCGCGGTGCCCGGTTCACGACCACCGACCAGGACGCCCCATTGCCGCTCCAGCTCGCGCTGTGCGTTGACCTGAAACGGGATGCCCTCGTTCAACTCCATCCGTGTCGCTCCGGAAACGGCGGCGGCCTGCCGCGCGGAAGGCTTCGGACAATCTTGTGGGCCCCGTACCCGGCGGGCAAGCAGCACCTCCGGAGGGCCGCCGTTCGGGGCCGGGCGACCGGGCCGCTCGGGATTGGCCACCCGAGGGTACAGAATCGGCGCGACACTTGTCGCACCCATCTTGACCCTGGTTGTACCAATTCCTACCGTCAAGGTCACTTCAGCGAGCGGCCCGATCCCTCCATTCGGCGATCGCTCGACCCCGTTCCATCCATCACCGTCTGGAGGATTCCCATGGGCACCGCTAGCACCCAGAGCCCCAACGCAACACTGCCCTCATCGGCAAAAGGCGTCCGGACCTCGATTCCGATCCGGAGCCGGTATGACAACTGGATTGGAGGAGAGTATCGCGCCCCCGTGCTCGGCAAGTACTTCACCAACCCGACGCCGATCACCGGGCAGCCCCTGTGTGAGGTGGCCCGTTCCACCCATGAGGATGTGGACCGGGCCCTCGACGCGGCGCACGCCGCGGCCCTCAGCTGGAACGCCACCTCGCCGACTTACCGCGCCAATCTTCTCAACCGCATCGCCGATCGCATCGAGCAGAACCTGGATACGCTCGCCTTTATCGAGACGATCGACAACGGCAAGCCGATCCGGGAGACCAAGGCGGCGGACCTGCCGCTCGCCGTCGATCACTTCCGGTACTTCGCGGGGGTGCTGCGGGCCCAGGAGGGAAGCATCGGCGAGATCGACCATGACACCGTGGCCTACCACTTCCACGAGCCGCTGGGTGTAGTGGGGCAGATCATTCCGTGGAACTTCCCGCTCCTCATGGCGACCTGGAAACTGGCCCCCGCGCTGGCGGCGGGGAACTGCGTGGTGATCAAACCCGCCGAGCAGACGCCGGTGTCTCTCCTGGCGCTGATGGAATTGATCGCCGACATCCTGCCGAGCGGCGTGGTCAATGTGGTGCAGGGCTTCGGGGTGGAGGCGGGGAAGCCGCTGGCCTCGAGCCCACGCATCGCCAAGATCGCCTTCACCGGCGAGACGACCACCGGGCGGCTGATCATGCAATACGCCTCGGAAAACCTGATCCCGGTCACCCTCGAGCTGGGCGGCAAGTCGCCCAACATCTTCTTCGCCGACGTGATGGAAGCAGACGACGACTTCTTCGACAAGGCGCTCGAAGGATTCGCCATGTTCGCGCTGAACCAGGGCGAGGTCTGCACCTGCCCCTCGCGGGCCCTCGTCCAGGAATCGATCTACGACAAATTCATCGAGCGCGCGGTGGCCCGCACCAAGGCGATCGTCGAGGGCAACCCGCTCGATCCGGCCACGATGATCGGCGCCCAGGCCTCGAACGATCAGCTCGAGAAGATTCTGAGCTACATCGACATCGGAAAGAAGGAGGGGGCGAAGGTGCTCACCGGCGGGGCCCGCCGGGTCCATCCGGGCGAGCTCAAGGACGGCTACTACGTCCAGCCGACGATTTTCGAGGGACACAACAAGATGCGCATCTTCCAGGAGGAGATCTTCGGCCCGGTGGTCTCGGTGACCAAGTTCAAGACCCAGGACGATGCCCTCGCCATCGCCAACGACACCCTGTACGGGCTCGGCGCCGGCGTGTGGAGCCGCGACGCCAACACCTGTTACCGGATGGGCCGGGCCATCAAGGCTGGTCGAGTCTGGACCAACTGCTATCACGCCTATCCTGCGCACGCGGCCTTCGGCGGGTACAAGCAGTCGGGGATCGGCCGGGAGACGCACAAGATGATGCTCGATCACTACCAGCAGACCAAGAACCTGCTGGTGAGCTACAGCCCCAAGAAGCTCGGCTTCTTCTAGGCCGGTGAACGTCGACCGGGTGGATATCACGCCGGAAGCCCGGACCGTGCTCAGCCAGCTGCAGGCGGAGCACGGTCCGCTGCTTTTTCATCAGTCCGGTGGCTGCTGCGACGGCAGCTCCCCGATGTGCTACCCCGCGGGTGAATTCCGGATCGGGGAACGGGACGTCCATCTGGGGGACGTAGCGGGGGTGCCGGTCTATATCGGCGGGCAGCAGTACGAGGCCTGGCGTCATACCCAACTGCTGATCGACGTCGTCCCTGGGCGGGGGAGCGGGTTTTCCCTCGAAGCCCCACTTGGGGTCAGGTTCCTCACCCGATCCCGCGTGTTCGACAGGGAGGAGCAGCGCTGGCTGGACACCTGCCCCCCGCGGCGGGGCCCGGAGAGGCAGGGCACGGGGTCTGGCGGCTGAACGCCGCGAAGTTCCCGAAGCCACCGCGAGCTGCACAGAAGTCGAGACGTGCGCCAGAGTATCAGCCGGCGACCCCAGGGCCTCTGAGTCTCCAGCTCCCGCCTTTAGTGCAGATGTCACTCCCACGAGGACTGGATGCTCCCGCCACCGCACCGACCGGGAAACGCCCCTCTCGAAGAACCGGAACCGTTCCGGCGACGTTTTGAAGACTGAGGCGCTAGCAAACCTGCGGAGGTTGCCGTGCAACGAGGTCGCCCGGTCTTCGGGACCGCTACCATGTTCCTTACCCTCGCGCTGGGCGCGTGGTGGGCGACGCCACTGGCGGCGACTGGGCCCGCCACGGCCCGTGCCGACACCGCGGTCTTCGCAGGGGGCTGCTTTTGGGGAATCGAGGCGGTATTTGAACACATCCGAGGCGTGAATCGCGCCGTCTCGGGATACTCGGGCGGCACCGTGGCCGATCCCTCGTACGAGCTGGTGAGCAGTGGCCGGACCGGACATGCTGAGTCCGTGATGGTGATCTTCGATCCGACTCGAGTGAGCTACGTCGAGCTGCTCGAGGTGTTCTTCAAGGTCGCCCACGATCCCACCCAGTTGAACCGGCAGGGTCCCGATGTCGGGACTCAGTATCGGTCCGCCATCTTTGCAAAAACGACAGAGCAGCAAACTGAGGCCGAATCGTATGTCGCCGAGCTGACCAGGGAGAGGCTGTATCAGCGCCCGATTGTGACCGCCATCGAACCGTTCAGGGCGTTCTACGCCGCAGAGTCCTATCACCAGGGCTATCTGGCCTCACACCGCACCCAGCCCTACATCGTGTACAACGATTTGCCCAAGCTCGAGGCCCTCAAGCGGGAATTCCCGGCGCTCTATCGCGAGCCCTGATGCCGCTCCTGCTCCTGGCGTTTCTGGGCGGCTGCTGACTATCGTCAGCCCTTGCATCCTGCCCGTTCTGCTGCTGGTCTTCTCCCGCGTCGATGAACCGTTCCGCCGGAGCGGCCTTCCCCTCCTGCTCAGGAAGGCGGGATCGAGGGACCCCAGCGGATACGCAGGAATCCCTCGGTGACGCTGTTCTTCGGAGTTGAAAACAGGAGAACTTGCTGACTGGGGCGGCAGGGGTCGAACCTGCAACCTCCCGGTTAACAGCCGGGCGCTCTGCCAGTTGAGCTACACCCCAAGGTCCTGCCTTGCATTCGAGGCGCCCGTGTGGGTCGCCTACCTTAATATGAACCGCCGGAAGCGGGCGTCTGCGCCGGGAAACGAAAGACCCGTCGCGCGGGCGACGGGTCGGCGGCCTCAAGCGCGATCGCGAAATCGCCTATGCCCGACCCGTCTCCCGGAGGATGCGGTTCGAGTTTCGATTGCAATTCAGGTTGCGCGGCGTATGCATACGGCCGGATATTCTACCGGGGCGGCGCTGTGGGGTCAAGGGGTGAAGGAGGCGTATGAGAGGGCGGGCGCGTAGCCGTCTCTCGACCGGCTCGGCCACACCACGATTGGCTTCTGTCCCCCCTCTCCGCTGCCGCGGGGAGGGGGGTCACCGCCCCGGGGATCGACGGTAGCCGTGCCCACTCAGGCGTACGCGGTGGTGCTGGCAGCGGGAAGTGGTTCTCGCTTCGGTGGCGGCAAATTGGTGGCACCGTTTCGAGGGAAGCCCCTGGTCACGCACGCGGCACTGGCCGTCGCCGAAGCGATCGGCCGTGGCCTCCTTGCCGGCGGCGTGGCGGTGCTACCCGAGCGAGACGCGCAACTCGCCTGGCACCTCGATCTGGCCGGTCTCCGCCCGATCGAGAATCCGGAGGCGGGCACCGGCCTCGCGTCCTCCCTGCGGTGCGGACTCGCGGCCATCGAGGATCTCCCCGATGCGGGGGCGGCACTCATCGTCCTTGCGGATCAACCGTTCCTACGCGTGGAAGTCATCGAGGCCCTGGTGGCGGCATGGCGGAAGCAGGGGCGGAGTGCCCGGCCACGCTACGCTGCCAGGCCCGATGCCCCCGGGCACCCGGTGCTGCTCGATCGAGGACTCTGGCATCTCGCCCGCGAACTCACCGGCGATCATGGTCTGGGAGCATTACTCGCCTCGCGGCCAGAGGCCATGACGACCGTCGATGTCTCAGGCGCCAACCCCGACGTGGACACGCGGGGCGATCTCTCCCAGCTCGAGGGCCAGGACGGATGAACCCCTATTACCTCGACAAGCACGGGCCGGGCGTCCGCCATGGTGGCCCGTGGCCAGGCACAGCCCAGACCCCCCCGCCCGCGGAGGCTGCCGCATCGATGGAGGGACCTCCGCCACCACCGGCCCCACCTTCGGCTTGAGCGCCCCGCCCACAGAACGCTGGCTCTCGATCGACGGCCTTGAGCTCTTCGTCGAGGATCGCGGCGCCGGACCGGCGGTGCTACTGGCGCACGGGATGTGGTGCGACGGCGGGATGTTCGCCGCGCTCGCAGCGGATCTGGCCCGCGACCACCGGGTGATCGTCCCCGACTTCCGCGGGCACGGTCGCAGCACCGTTCCCGAACGGCAATGGCGTATCGCCGACCTGGCCGATGACCTGGCTGCGATTCTCGATCGCCTCGCGATCCCGCGGGTGATCCTGCTCGGCTTCAGCATGGGCGGGATGGCCGCGGCGGACTTTGCGCTCCGGTTCGGCGGTCGGGTGGAGGGATTGCTGCTGGTCGGCACCAGCGCCGCGGCCGAGGAACTGATCCGCACCGCCGAGATCCGGACCCTGGCTCGACTGATCCAGCTCACCGGACAATCCCGGTTTCTGGCCCGGGAGTCCGCCCGGACGACGTTCAGCCCCGCGTTTAGGAAGTCGCAGCCCGCGGCCGTCGCCCGCTGGGAGAGCACCGTGCGCGCGATGACCGATACGGCCCTGATACACGCCCTCCGGGCGGTCGCGTCGCGGCCATCACTGCTCGAGCGATTGGGTGAGATCGAGGCCTCGAGCCTGGTGGTCACTGGAGGCGCGGACCGGGTGGTCCGGCCGCGGTGGTCGCAGGCGATGCATCGCCACCTGCGGCACTCACGGTTAATCACCTTCCCCGGCGTCGGCCATGCGGTGCCTACCGAGCGGCCGACCGAGGTGGCGGCCCTGATCCGGGGGCTCGCGGGCGGCACCCTCTCCCGGGCGGGTTGAATTGGCGGTGCGTGGGCTCGCGTGGCACATTAAAGTGACGGACCTCTTCCCCCGGACCCCTCATCATGAAGATCCCGCAACTCCTGCTCCGGCAGCTCTACACCTTTGGATCGCTCACCAACTCGCCTGATGGCGCGCACTTCAGCCTGAAGAACCGCCTGAGCGATGTGACGCTGACCCGGATCGTCCGGGTGCGTTTCGGAACCCTGGAACTCTCCTCGCGCGACCTGCAGGTCGACATGGGCGACGGCCGCTGGCGCCCCGCCAGCGAGGTCACCCCGGAGCGCCCCGAGGAGTTCCCGCTCCGGAAGGTGGCCCACCTCCGGGCGCCGGGCCGAACCCTGACGGAGGGAACTCACGAGATCGAGATCGCGATCGAGGTGAAGGGGGTCGGCAGCCTGGCGTTCAAGGTCAACGATCACGTCGCCCATCCCCAGCAGCGGCCCCGTTCGGTCCCCTATTCCAAGGACGACAACTACACGCCGGCCATCATCACCGAGCGCCAGCGGTTCGTAGAGCAGTTCAGCGGAGTGAAGCTGCAGCACCTGAATCGGTATTCCTTCGATCCGCAGCTGACCAAGGGGAACATCGAGAACTTCACGGGTGTCGCCCAGGTCCCGATCGGCTTCGCGGGTCCGCTCAAGGTGAATGGCGAGCACGCCCAAGGGGAATTCGTCATCCCGCTGGCGACCAGCGAAGGGACGCTGGTCGCCTCCTACAACCGCGGCATGAAGGTCCTGAACCTCTCCGGGGGCGTGACCTGCACCATCCAGGCGGATCACATGCAGCGGGCACCGGTGTTCGTGTTCGACTCCGCGCGCGAGGCCCGCGCCTTCCGCGACTGGGTCGACGAACACATGACGGATATCCGTCGCGAGGCCGAGACCACCACCCGGGTGGGGAAGCTGCAGTTCATCGACACCTATCTGGCGAGCAAATTCGCCTATCTCCGCTTCAACTTCGCGACGGGGGACGCCGCGGGGCAGAACATGGTCGGCCGCGCCACCTTCGCGGCCTGCAGCTGGATCCTCGAGAACAACACCACCGTTCGCCGGTTCTACCTCGAATCGAACCTCGCGACCGACAAGAAGGCCTCGCAGGTGAACCTCATGCGAACCCGTGGCAAGCGGGTGACAGCCGAGTGCGTCATCAAGCGTGAGGTCCTGCTGGACGTGATGCGGGTCGAGCCGGAGAGCCTGCACTACCATTGGGGAGTGGCCAACGTCGGTGCCATCCTCTCCGGCGCCAACAACAACGGGCTGCATTCCCCGAATGCCATCACTGCGATGTTCATCGCCACCGGGCAGGACGTGGCCAATGTGGCGGAGGGCTCGGCTGGCATCGTCTATGTGGAGCTCACGCCGGCACGGGACCTCTATCTGTCGATCACGATCCCTTCACTGATCGTGGCCACGCACGGCGGGGGCACTCACCTCCCCACCCAGCGGGAATGCCTCGAGATCCTCGGCTGTGTCGGGAAGGGGAAGGTCCACAAGTTTGCGGAGATTGTCGCCGGGGTGGTCCTCGCCGGCGAGATCTCGCTGGCAGCCGCGATCTCATCGTTGGAGTGGGTATCGTCGCACGAGGAGTATGGGCGTAATCGCTGAACAGCCGGCGGGCCAGGCGGAGGCCCTGCGGGCTCGCGGGTTCGAGGTCATGCGGCCCCGGCGGCCGCAGGGGCTGGTGCGACGCCTGTTCACCACCTGGCGCCACTTTCTCGGGCTCCTGGTGGGCGGGCTGGC